>JANSXJ010000074.1 GCA_024743015.1 Hyphomonas sp.
TATTATCGCAATCGACCGCCATCGCTGCGGTCAGAGATCCGTCGCCTCGAGGAGCAGTATAAATGAGTGTTGAGTTTCTCCACACAATGGTGCGCGTCACCGATATAGACGCCGCTGTGAAATTCTATGGCGATGGGCTCGGATTGCAGGAAATTCTGAGATACGAGAACGAAGCGGGGCGTTTCACACTGGTCTTCTTGGCATCACCGGATGATATCGCCCGCCACGGTGGCATCCCGGAAAACACGTCCCCCACCGCCATGGATATTCCAATGGTGGAGCTGACCTATAACTGGGATCCGGAAGACTATGGCGGCGGCCGCAATTTCGGTCATCTGGCCTATCGCGTGGGCGATATTTACGAAGCCTGCGAGCGCTTCCAGAAACTTGGCGTGACGATCAACCGCCCACCCCGAGACGGGCGTATGGCATTCGTCCGTTCGCCGGATGGAATTTCGGTTGAGCTGCTCCAGAAAGGTCAGCCTCTGGAGCCGATCGAGCCCTGGGCCAGCATGGAAAACGTCGGCACCTGGTAGCTCCAGGAGCGCGCCATACGCCAAAAAAATGATCCATATCGAGTTCGCGCACGTATTCCGAGCAAGGGTTACGGAGGATAGCTATGGTTCAAGATCTGCCAAAAGACTGTGAGGCTCCGAGCCTGCTGTCCAATCTCCGTGAGTTTGGAACCCCGCTTGAGTTCCTGAAATTCCCTTTCATGACACCCTCATTGGCGACGGCGCCGAGGGGAGACGGGCGCAAGATCGTTCTATTGCCCGGCTTTACGGCACCCGAACTCTCCATGCAGCCGCTGGCGCTTTACTTGCGCTATCTTGGCTATGACGCGTCGACTTGGGGGATGGGCATAAATGGCGGTGAGGTGGATCCGCTGACTGGAGAGTTTGGTCGCAATATTGTAGACATGGCAACGCGCCGAAATGAGCCCGTTACCCTGATCGGTTGGAGTCTCGGCGGCGTCATCGCCCGCGAAACGGCGCGCTTGTTCAGCGAATCCGTCCGCGAAGTGATCACGATGGGTACACCTATCATCGGTGGGCCGAAATACACTGCGGTTGGCAAACTCTATGCGATGCGCGAGGGACTTGATCTGGATGAGTTCGAGCTTGAAGTGCACGCGAGAAACTCGATCGGTCTGTCCCAGCCGCTGACCGTGATTTACAGCAAATCAGACGGCATCGTTGGCTGGCAGGCGGCGCGCGATGTCTACAATAAGCAGGCGCGAAACGTGGTTGTGCGCAGCACACATTTTGCGCTAGGCGCCAGCCCGACTGTCTGGAAGATTGTTGCCAGAACCCTTGCGGGCAAAGCGCCGATTTAAAGTTCGTGCACGTCGCAGCCACGGGCTTCCAGGATGGGTTTCATTTCCCAATAGGCGCGCGGGGTCCGGTAAAGCGGAATGCGCGGATGCAGGTGGTGAATGACGTGATATTGCATCCCGAGAGATCCGATATTCCCGAGGATTGAACGGAAGCTGCGCGTATCGCGGTAACGACCCTTGCTGAGGCCCGGATTGTGCGGCGCCCAGCTCAGATAATACTGGATATAGGTCAGCGCGATATGGCGTGGCAGCCACCAGAGCAGGGCCGCTTCTATCGCATAGCCAGACCAAGCCAGAGCGAACAAGATGGAATAGTGGACGATCTGGTAGAGGATCCCGTCCAGCAAGACATCTTGCCGGCCAATGCGCATCAGCATTTCGCCATAGGCGTTGAAGCCGCCTTTGGCGCGAGGTTGTCGGTTCTTGACTGATTTCCAGAGCGCACGGATTGGTCCATCAGCATGCGTGGAATAATCCGGATCGAGGTCCGGATCATTGGCGTGCTTGTGGTGGTCCATGTGCGTAACCTTGGCCACGCGATACGGGAGCACGAGAGGGATTGTAGACACGTGCCCGACAAGCTGGTTCAACCAGCGCAGCTTCGTACCCGGCTTGGCGATAATATCGTGCTGGGCCTCATGACTGGGCAGATAGCTGAGCGTGATGTTCATCGAAGCGATGATGAAGCCAAGCCATAGCGGAATGATGCCGAGAAAGACGAGCGGCCAAAGCGCCAGCCAGACTGCTAAATTCGAAAACGCCCAGAACACCGCAAAATAGGGAAACTTGTTGAGATGCCGCGCCGCCACTTCGCGCTCCAGGCGCATCAGTTCGGCGTCCGAGAGTTTGGAAAGATCTTGAGTCGGGCTCATACCCATGTCCCCCGGATTTGCGCAAGCAGGCCAAGCCCGCCACCAAGGATTAGCCCCGTCATCAGCGGCGTAAGGCCAAGCGGTGGGGTCCAGGCCAATTGTGTGATGATTTGCGCGAAGAGCGGCGCGAAGAACCCAAACCCAAAGAGGAGCGGGCCGAAATAGAATATCGTCTGGATGACCTTTTGCATGCACCCTTATCTCAAAAAATGACGCGAGCGTCAACGTTTGAGTGGCGATGATCAGTTCTCTTTCTGGAAGGCTATGGTCACCTCACCAATGCGAATGCCGAAACGGGTTACGTAGGCTCGGTTTATCACAACGCCGTCTTCGAGCAGGTACATCCAGTCATCAAAGCCGACATTCCAGACGCTGTCGCCAACTTTCAGGTCAACTTTGTATTTCCAGTTGAACGCGTTCCCAACGACTTGTCCTTCCGCATAGTCCGGCACGTCACCAGCGGTTCCGCGGTAGAAGCCGTCGCCGAGAATGTCGATTTCCCAAACCCGCGTTTCGCGCTCGCCGTCATCATACATGAAGCGTTCATCCAGGGTGAGAACGCCGTCCTCGACTGTCCCGGTGATGTCGACTTTGAAGCTGCGACGGACTTTGCCGAAGCGATCTTCAAAGACACCGTAGGCTGTGGTCTTTCCTTCGAAATAGTCTTCGAGCACCAGGGAGCGCGGAGCGTCAGAGAATTCAACGATATTGGGACCAGATACGCAGCCGGTCGCGGCGGCCGCGCTGGTGGCGACAGCAAGAGTGGGAGCAAACAAATCTGAAAGGCGCATGAGACAAAGCTTTCTTTTTTGCTTTGTCTACGCGCCAGATCAGAAAATGGATTTGCTAGTACAGCGTGGCGAGCGCTTTCGCGTCATAATCAGCGAGTTCGTCGACACGGCCTTCCTTGATTTTCTCGGCCCAGAGTGGGTCCTGAAGCAGGGCGCGGCCAATGGCGACCATATCAAACTCGCCTTTATCCAGCCGTTCGATCACGTCAGAGATAGGTCGCGTCTTGGAATCCTGTCCGGCAAATGCCCCGATGAAGTCAGAGGAAAGGCCAACCGAGCCCACGGTGATGGAGGTCAGGCCCGTTAGTTTCTTACACCAACCCGCGAGGTTCAGTCCGTCATCGCCGTCTACTTCCGGGAACTCAGACTCCCACCAACGACGCTGGCTCGCGTGCAGAACATCGACACCGGCGTCCGCAAACACGTTCAAAAATGCCTCAAGCTCTTGCGGTGTGGAGGCAAGGCGCGCGGTGTATTCCTGTTGCTTCCACTGAGAAAAGCGAAGGATGATCGGCATATCATCGCCGACCTGTTTGCGGCATTCGCGAATAATGTCGCCTGCAAAGGTCGCGCGTCCCACCAGGTCGCCGCCATATTTGTCTTCGCGTGTGTTCATCACCTCCCAGAAGAACTCGTCGATTAAATAGCCATGGGCACCATGAATCTCGATAGCATCAAAGCCCAACCGTTTGGCTTCGCCCGCGGCATTGGCATAGGCCATGACCATGTCAGCGACTTCACTCTCGCTCGGCTCTGGCTGAACTTGTTTGCCTTTATGGGTTCGGCCTGACGGGCTGTCAGATACCGCGTCCGGGTCGGGGCCGGTGCCCGGTTTGCGCATCATTCCAACATGCCAGAGCTGAGGGGCGATCTTTCCCGGGGTCTTGTGGACAGCCTCAACCACTTTGCTCCATCCGTTCAGTGCCTCGGCTGCATGGAAGTTCGGGACTCTCGGATCGTTTGACGCACCGCCTCGATCGACCGTGGTGCCTTCGGTGACAATCAGGCCGACATCTGCGTCGCCTCGGCGGGCGTAATATTCGGCGACATCCTCACCTGGTACACCGCCGGGCGAGAAGGAGCGGGTCATTGGCGCCATGACGACACGATTGGGAACCGTCAGGCCGCGAATTTTGATCGGCTCGAACAATGGGGCTGTTTCGGACATGTGGGGAGTCTCTCCTTGTGATGGCCGTGAATGTGAGAACTTGCCGACACTCTCGCAAGTCTGACGTTGCGGCAAGATTTGGCCGTTTAATTTTCCTAATGTATTCAGGGAGTATTCACACCGTTCCGCCCAGACTGTTTTGCAGGACAATGGGACGAAACCGATGAAACAGACCCTGTTTGCAACCACTTGCGCTTTGATCGGCGCGGCTGCGTGTACCACGCCCGGCATCAATTATGAGGCCAGGTTGATGCCTGAGAGCGTCGCGGCGGCGGAAACGCGAACGGTTCAGGTCGATCGATTTCGAGGACCGGGCGGTGGTTGGTTCGCCCGGCAATTTGAAGCCATGCTGGCCAATACTGTCTTTGATGGCGCGCAATGGTTCACGTTGGCGGATTTCTCATACGGCGTGCCAGGCGATACGCCTGCAGGGACCTATACAGGGCATATCGATATCGATTCCTATGATTGGAACGAGTATCATCGCACGCGAAGCAAATGTATCGAATGGGATGGTCTGTTCGATTGTGAAACCCGCGTCGACGTTGAAGAATTGTGCATTGAGGAGCGCGTCTCCGTTTCCGCCCATCCCCGATTGATCGACGCAGATACAGGCGAAGTCGTGTTCTCTGGCGCTTATGGCGGCGATGCGTCCACGGAATCTTGTTACGAAACCGGCGTCTATGATGGTGTCTTCGACAAAAAGCTGAAGCGAAAGCGTCGCCACCATGGGCTGAATGGCTTGCACTCAATTGGCTTTGCCGGGCTGGACGCGCCTGCCGATCTGGTGCGCGAGGCTTTGTTTGAAACGCTGGGCCCGATCCGCAACGATATTGCCCCTCGGAATGCAACGGTGCGAGCGACGTTTGTGACCGAAGCGCTGGATCCTGTCGTTCGCGCCGATCCGCGCTTTGAGCAGGCCCTCAAGGTTTCATCCAAGGACCCATTCACCTCTTGCGCCATGTGGAGCGGTATGGCCGAGGAATATCCGGCGTCGCCTGCGATTATCCATAATGTCGGTGCCTGTGCTGAAGCGAGCTCGGATTTCCAGGCAGCGCAAGGACACTACGCAAAAGCGGCGGAATACTCGATCCCGTTCAGCGCAGATGGTGTTACGGTTGGGCCGCAATTCCTGAAAGCGCTGCGCAAACTGTCTGATCAACGCGTTGGTCTGGAGATTATAGACGAACTGACAGGCAAAAGGATCCCCGTCGAGACCGAAGAGCCGTCCTCTTAAATTCCGAGGACCGCAAGCACTGCGGCAACCGCCGCAACCAGCGCAAAGACCAGCGTCAGGCTGACCGCGATCGCGCGCTGGGCTTTTCGTTTCTCCTTGGCGTCCGGAGGCGTTTCCCCGCGTTTGAAATTGGCTAGCGTCCAGCGATTTGTGAAGAACCCAAACGCCGCCAGAAATGCTGTTACGCCCGAAACCAGCGCCCCACCCAAAATGGCTAAACCGCCGGCGACGAGCAGGACCACAGCAATCGGATCGGACGCCGACTTAAGCAAACCCCGGACATGCTTGTCGGCTCGCGTGGCATCCAGGCTGTCATAGGACGTATTGGGCGCGACGATCGTGACAATCCAAGCTGCACCTACCGCCAGTCCGAGGAGCAAGGTCGCGCCATCCTGGCCAAAGTTTCGAATGGTTTCTAACACTGCGTCCTCCGATCGGTTGCAGGATAAGTGCCTCCGGCAAACTCAGGCAAGAGGTGACCTGATTCGCGCTTTGACCGGTCGGAAAAGTCTGGCAAGGTTGGGAACGGGAAGGCGGCTCGCGAAACGCAAGCTGGCCGATTGTCGGGAGACGCGTTGTCCATGCACGCTCTGGAAAGTGAAGCACCTCTGATCGTCTATTTCGACATCAAGAGCCCATATGCATTCGTGGCGTTTCGCCCGACGCTGGCGCTCGAGGCTGAGTTGGGCCTGCAATTCGACTGGCGTCCGCTCACCCTGGATATCCCGAGCTATCTCGGCTCCGCGCGCAAAAAGGCCGGCAAAGTTGTTTCGTCCGAGGGTCGAAGTCAGCGGACCTGGAATGCGATCCGATATTCCTATCGCGATGCGCGGCGCTACGCCGAACGCCAAGGATTGATCCTCAAGGGAACAGAGAAGATCTGGGATTCGAGTTTGCCGAATATTGGGATTCTGTGGGTCATGCAGACAGATCGGGCGCGTCTGGGAGACTATCTGGAGGCGGTCTATCCGCCATTCTGGCGGCGCGAGCTCGATATTGAGGATGTTGCTGTGGTTGAAGCGTGTCTGGAGCAGGCCGGTATTCGCTCTGGCGGGTTTGCGGATTATGCGTCGGGCCTGGGACGTGCGCAGCATGATGCGTTGCAACCTCAGTTTCATCCTAACGGGATTTACGGCGTTCCGACCTATGTGCTGGGCGATGAGATCCTGTTTGGCCGGGAACATATACCCTATATTCGGTGGTCGCTGTCTGGCCGTGTCGGCCCCGCGCCAGATATTGCCTACGAGATTGCCTGATGCTGACGGTCTATATCGATTTCAAATCCGCGCAGTCCTATCTGGCTCTCAAGCCCACTCTGGCGCTGGCTGAACGCCTTGGTATCGGTCTGAACTGGCAGCCATTCCGAACAGTCGAGCGAGATGTGCCGAAGCTCGGCGACGATGAAACAGTCGGGGAGCGTCATCGCCGCGTGCGTGCCGCGTCTCAACGCGCGCTGGCGATAAAATATGCTGCGCACCAGGGCCTCGATTTGGTCTACCCGAATGACGTCGGCGCGAGCGATCTGGCGCTCGGCGCACTCTCACTTATCGAGGGTGACCGGCTGGCTTTTATCAAAGCGGCGTTTGAAGCCTATTGGGTCCGCCACGAGGATCTCGAAGATCCGGAAATCGTCAGTCGTCTGCTGGCCTCGAGCGGCGCAAAGCTCAAAGACCTTTCTGCGGCGCGGGATGCGCTGAGCAATGCGCAGGCGATCGCAGAGGAGGCCGGCATTGTCGGTGCTCCGGCTTATGTCATTGCCGAACAGATTTTCGTCGGTCGAGAACATTTGCCCTGGATCGAGGAACTCGCCGCGAGCGCCTAGTCGTCAAAGCCAACAAAGACCGCCGCGTCCTCGATCGATTTACGTGTCGACACCACGGCATTGGCCGGGAAAGTATCATCCGGCCAGCCCATGGCGACACAGATCATGATCACCTGATCGTCGGGTATCCCCGCATGCTCGCGCACCACGGGGGATTGCATGATACCTTGTGAATTGATCACGCAGCCGAGGCCTTTCGACCAGGCAGCATTGACGAGAGCGTTGACGACTCCACCGCAATCAAATGGAGCGATATCGGAGCCGTGGATCGATTTATCATAGGTCACGACGATCGAGACCGGGGCATCGAACTGGCGGAACCCGCGCAACACCCAATCCTGCCGCTTCTCCTTGTCGTGCCGTTCAATGCCCATGGCCTGGAAGAGTTGAATGGCGATACCGATCTGTCGCTCACGGTGAACGCCTTCATAGCCCGGACCGCCGCGAAACTCACGCGAGTCCGGAACCCCAGCGAGATTGCGCTCAACATTGCCCGCACGAATCTTGTCGAGGGGGTCGCCGGTCACAACGTAGAAGTTCCAGGGCTGTGTGTTGAGAGAGGTTGGCGCACGCATCGCCATTTCCAGGACCTCTTCGATCGTCTCTTTCGACACGTCCTTATCCAGGTAACCGCGAATGCTGCGGCGCCCCATGACCACGTCTTTGTATTCCAATGTACAGCCTCCAGACTATGCCAACAGTCTTATCCCTATCGGATTGGGCGGTCGCGTTAAGACATGTCTCAGCGTGAAGTTGAACCTTTTTGGCACTTGCAACGACTATCCTTATGAACGGGCTTAGGAGGTCGCGAATGCCGAGGCAGCAAACTGAACGTGTCTATGACGAGCTTCTCGTCACGATGGCGCGGGCAGGTGACCGCCGCGCAGCCAACCGGCTGGCCGCCAGGTGGTATCCTCGCCTCATGCGCACCGCGCTGCGACTTTTGCGAGACCGCGGCGAGGCAGAAGAGGCGGTCCAGGAAGCGTGGGCCGGCATATGCCGGGGGTGGGCACGTTTGTCGGATCCGGCCATGTTTCCCGGCTGGGCGTTTGGGATCTTACGTCGCAAATGTGCCGATCGGATCCGACGGGTGCAGCTTCAGCGGGCACGATCGGGTGCACTTGAAGATGCGCCTGAACCCAGCGAACCGGCACGCGCCGAGCTGCGCCATGAACTTGATAGGGCCCTTGCGGATCTGAGTGACGAGCACCGCCTGGCCGCAATCCTCTATTTCGGGGAAGGCCTGACCCTGAACGAAATCGCCGCCGCGACCGGAGTGCCGGTCGGGACGGCCAAGTCGCGCATCTTCAATGCGCGCAAACATCTGAAATCAACTCTGAAAGGAGAGAATGATGAGTAGTTTTGAAGACCGTCTAATGACGAGTTTGAGCGCCGATGACGAGGCGTTTCTGAAGGAATTGGAGGACGATGTCGGCCTGTTCCAGCAAATGGGCATGACCTTCAGTGGTCCGTTGCGATATTGGACAGCGTTCGCATTCGTGATCAGCTTCGCCATCTTCGTCCTGTCACTTTGGGCTGGCTACAACATGCTGCAGGCTGAAAGCCTGAAACTCGTCGTGCTTTGGGGCGCGCTCTTTGGTTGGGCAAGCCTCGGGGTTGGCATGATCAAGATCTGGTTCTGGATGCGCATGAACCACCTGAACGTCCTCCGCGAACTCAAGCGAATTGAGTTGAGAATGGTGAAAAACGCTTAGGCGGTTTCTGTTGTCATCGCGACGAAAACATCTTCCAGGTTGGGTTGCTCGGTCGAGAGATCAGCAACCCCGATCCCGGCGTCGCGAACGCGTTCCAGCAAACGACCGATACCGGTTTCCGCACTCCGGAATGTGATATTGAGTACACCTTCTGAGGTGAGCTCAGCGTTCAGATCGGCAAGGTCCGCGGGGATAGTGCTGATCGCCTCTTTCGGGGTAATCTTTAAAAGGCGCTGATCGAGACGGGCCAGCAATTGCGGTGTTGGCTCCTGGGCCAGGACCTCTCCGTGACTGATGATAGCGATTTCATCACACAGCTCTTCGGCTTCTTCGAGGTAATGCGTGGTCAGTATGATTGTTGTTCCATTGGCGTGAAGCTCGCGAACATAGGCCCATAGCGAACGACGCAGCTCTACGTCCACGCCTGCGGTTGGTTCATCCAGGATCAGGACTGGAGGATTGTGCACCAGCGCCTTAGCGACCATCAGGCGGCGCTTCATCCCGCCAGACAATTGTCGGACATAGGCATCCTTCTTGTCGTCCAGTCCGACGGCCGTAAGGATTTCCATGCTGCGGCGGTCTTTCTTCGGCACGCCATAATATCCGGCCTGCAGCTCCAGTGCCTGAATCGGCGTGAAGAAAGGGTCCATCGTGATTTCCTGGTTGACCACTCCGATTGCTGCGCGCGACGTGCGCGGATGCTTGTCGATGTCGAGGCCCCAGATTTTCGCCGTTCCGGAGGTTTTGGTGACGAGTCCTGCGAGGATGTTTATGAACGTGGACTTCCCGGCACCGTTCGGGCCGAGCAGGCCAAACATCGAGCCCCGTCTGATCTTGAGATCAATGCCTTTCAGAGCCCGCATTTCCGGCAGCTTGCCAGAGCCGCGATAGATCTTCTCCAGCCCAATCGCTTCGATAGCAAATTCGGGTTCGGTCATGCAGGGCTCCTCGCGCTCAGGCTGATCCATATAGGTGGCGGGAATGGATTCGCTAAGTCTTTTGTTTTTCGAGCGCCCGCTCGAAGGCCGGGCGAGATCGCAACCGGTCCAGATATCCGCGTGCTTGAGAGCCGAGTCGGTCACGAATAGGCGGCAATCGGTCAGCGAGATGCAACGCATAGCCGATCGCTATGTCAGCAATCGTGAACCGATCAGCGACCAGATAGTCCCGCGTCTCCAGAGCAGTCTCTACGTGGCGAAGCCGGCCCGAGAACCAGGCGCCATAGTCCTCAGCGGCTTGCGGCAAGCGGCGCTCCTCGGGTTCCAACTGCGTATATCGCAAAACCAGAGTCTGCGGGAAGGTTAGCGTCGCGTCGCTGAAGTACAACCAATTCAGGAACGCTCCATACTCGGCGTGATCAACCGCGACATCCAACGGTGTCGGTCCGTAGCGTTGCGTAAGATAATGGCAGATCCCGGTGCTTTCGCTCATCCGTGTTTCGCCGTCGGTGAGGAAGGGGATGGTCCCGAGTGGATTGATCTCTTTGTACTCTTTGGCAAAGACCCGGGGCGGGAAGGGGAGATTGATCAGTTCAAACTCAAGCTCCATCTCCTCGAGGCACCAGAGTGGCCTCAAAGAGCGGGCATGAGAACAGTGATACAGGGTGAGCGACATGGTTTCGGGCTCCTGAACGCGGCAAGAGCCGCATTGACGCGACTCATCGTCGGGCCTAGCTAGCGGTTGCGCGGCCTGTTTGGCAATTTCACCTTGGGGAAGAGAAGAGTTTGCCCATGACCAAGACTCCTTCGTTTGAAAATCCGGAAATCGTGATTGTGGAAACCCACAAGGTTTCCTGCAATGGCGGCGGTGGCGCGCTCGGACACCCTATCGTCTGGTACGAAATGGGCGATGATGACGAAGTCGAGTGCAAGTATTGCGATCGACGCTTCATTCTCAAGGGCGGCAAGGCCGACCGCGGCTAGTCGTTCGTCGTCTTGCGGAAGTCCTCACTGGAGCTCAACGGCGCGGTCCCGCTTCGGCGTCCATCCTTGCGGAACGCGCCGGGATGGAACCGATCCCAAATCGTGCAAAGATTGAACGGAGCGGCCAGTTCCTCGCCTGATTTCAGCGTCACTTTCACTTCGGCATTTTCGATACACCCATAACCTTTCCAATTCGCGAGGAAGACGTTCGAGTCGGCTTCTGGGCGCATCGGATTGCGGAACGTCCGGTGGTAGAAATAGTAGTTCACCGACTCGATTTGATCGAGATAGGACTGGTCCAGATTCAGCCAGACTGATGCCGGGAAGTAATCGTATCCTTGGGGGGTTTGACCTTCTGCGCTGCGGCCAACATGCCCCGTCACAGCGTTGGCCAGTCGGTTGACGTCTAGCGGATCTGGCTCGGCGGGAGCAGCGTCTTCGGATTCTTCTTCCACTGTTGGCGCGCCGGAGGCGGAGGTGTTTCCGCGCGGCTGGCGAGGATCTGAGGCGAGGATGATGCTGATCTCATCCAGAGCCGGTTCGTCAAATTGCCGGTCGGTTGTGACATAGGCTTCTGCGATCAGTTGCCGCGCGGCGCGATAATCCATCCAGAAGAAGCCGTCATCGCCCCAATCAGTGCCCCAGGAATTGATGATCTTCAGCGCTCGGCGCTCATCGTCATATCCGACAACTGTTACGGCGTGAAAGTCGACCTGAAACTCGTTATCTGGATCGTGCCGGTAATTCTCGCCGCCCTGCCATTGTTCGAAGCTCGGGAATACCCGCATTGCGATGACGACGGGTTTTTCGTTCGAAAGGGCCTCGCGAATGGCGAACAGCATGCCGTCTTTCTGCAGGCGGCGATAACTCTTGATCGCATAATCCCGCGCGATTGAGCTCATATCTTCCGCAGGCGGAAGGCACTGACCTTCTTCATAGGGAAAATCGTTCATGCGAACCGCGCCGGTATTTGCGACAAATTCAAGTGCGTCTGATATGCGGCTGCCTGCGTTACAGTCTTCGCCCTGTTTGATGGAGTTAAACACAAAAGCTGGACTGAAATGATCCCAGGCCTGCGGGCTCGATATATTGAACTCAAACGCTTCCTGATAAGTTTTTAAGGCGTACCCGACCGCCCAGCCGACGCATGAACCTTGCGCGCCCTGATGTCCCGGTGTCGGGAAGAAATTGCTGAGATCGACATATTGCGGCAGCCGGCCCCGCATCAGTGGATCCCGTTCCGGCAGTGCGTCATACTCCTCTTCATCCATCAGGATGAGGCCGGTCGATTTTGATGCGGTAACCTGTTCTGATTGCGCCGGCAGGGCGAGGCCTGCGAGACAGATGGAAAGTGCGGCTAAACTGGTGGCGATCTGGCGCATGACGGCTCCCTCATCTTCGGCAGGATCGAATCTAGATCCGGAAAGTGTCCTATTCACGGCAGAGGCGCAACCGATGATCATGAGCAAAAGATATATCATTTGACCTTTCCCGGGAGCTGGATCAGAACAGGAGCGGTGATCGAGATCAGGAGGCGAACATGCAACACTGGATTTCTGGAGTGATGGCTTTGATGCTCGCGGCGGGATGCGCGATGCAGGCGCAGGCGCCAGTCGAGACGAGCACCACGGTCACCGCCCCAAGCGCTGATACTCAGAAGTTTCCGACTGATCTTCGACGCGTTTCGCTGATCGTCGACGACATTGACGAGTCACTGAAACTGTATCGCGACGTGCTTGAGTTTGAGGTCAATTATGACACGAAAGTGACCATGAGCGGGGTTGCGCTGCCTGCGGGCGAACCGGGCGCAAAGGCGCGATTGGTGCTGATCAGCTCGAATGATAGCTGGGTCGGCTGGATTGGTCTGCTGCAATGGATCGATCCTCCGCTGGAGCGCAACTATGCGCCGGAGCGGATGGGGATCGGCGATGCGATCCTGGTGTTCAATACCGAGAAAGTCGATGAGCATTGCGAGGCGGCGGCGAAATTGCCGGGTATCAAAGTGACGGCGGAAGCGGGAAATACGACCTATCCCGGACGCGGCGACGGCCCGGATATCGTCGTCCGGACCTGTTATCTGTTCGACCGGGATGGATACTTCATGGAGCTGAACAAGGTGCTCGATCGCGACGCCTACAATCAGAACTAAACCTGCGCCGGCCTGCCTGCCGTTGGGGCTGATCACGCAACGTCACGGCTTGTCGTTGACGTGCGCGTAA
>JANSXJ010000552.1 GCA_024743015.1 Hyphomonas sp.
ACCCCGTCCCAGCAGGGATAGATGCGACTGTACAGAATGGCTTCGATACGGGCGATGTTCGCGTTGCGCTCGCCAGCGCCGCGGCGATTCCGGGAATCGACCGGTTGCGGGGCGTTTTTTAGCGCCGTTTGTGGTGGCTCTTCGGTCGGAACAGGCTTTGGCTCTGGGCGTTTGCGCCGGGTTTCGATTTCGCTTTTAAAAGTCGACTCGCTCTGATTGAGGAAGTCAGACAGGGGATCGCGTGGTGGTTTTGGCGTGGGATCCGGCTCCGGTTGGGGCTCAGGCGTTTCCTCCGGCTCGTCAGGCGTCTCGGCTTCGAAATCCGGCAAGATGTCTTCGGGCTCTGCATCCGCAGCCGGTTCGTCAATATTTGTCACATCCTGATCGGATTCCGGCAGCTCTTCTTCGACAGGATCTTCTTCAGGTAGCTCTTCTGGTTCCTCAGGTTCCGGCGGAGCCGATTCTTCTTCTGGTTCGATGCGGGGTGCGATATTGGTGATTTCCCCAATCTCGGCAAAGCTGACATCGACGGCCTGAATGTCCGTGGCATAGGTGCGGCTCGAAGAACCCCAGTACGGGAACGTCAGATAGGACGCGCTTAGCACGGCGGCGTGTGCAATGATTGAAGCAGGCAGGCCGCGCAGCATGACTTACTGGCCTCTCTCAATCCGCGCCTTCGGGTCGGTGACCAATGCGAAATTGGTGAACCCGGCATTTTGCATTTCGGTCATGACAGCGAGCACTTCGCCATATGCCGCATCGGTGTCACCCTGCAGGAAGATCCGCTCCTGATAGCCCTCTCCGGCGATCGCCAGAAGTTTGGCGGTGAGCTCATCGCGGGCGATTTCGGTTTCAGAAATATAGACTTTGGCATCCTGCGTAACCGTCACCAGCAGCGGCGTCGACTTCGGAACGCTGAGATTGCTCGTCGCGGCCCTGGGCAGATTGACTTCCACCCCGCGCTGAAGTGCTGTCGCGGTGATCATGAAGATGATCAGCAGAACCAGCATGACATCGACAAACGGAGTCACGTTGATTTCCGCATTGAAGGAGCGCCGACCGCGTCTTCCGCTAGAAGAGTTGAGCTGCATGCCCATTAGACAGGTCCATCGCTGGCGCGGCGCGACAGGCGGACCAACAGATCCTGGCTAAACGCGTCGAGCGTATCGGCATAGCGGTTCAGGTCGCCAGAGAACTTGTTGTAGAAAATCACCGCCGGGATCGCTGCGATCAGGCCGAGCCCGGTTGCAAATAGCGCTTCCGCGATCGGACCACCCACAACAGCGAGGCTGGTATCTTCCTGGGCGCTAATGTTCAGGAAGGCGTTCATGATGCCCCAAACGGTCCCGAACAGGCCGATGAACGGCGATGCCGAGCCGATTGTCGCAAGCGCGCCGATCCCGTTGGAGATCTTGCCGACTTCGCGGTCGACAGTGGCGCGCAAGGATCTTTCCGCGCGCGCGACGAGGGCGCCGTGCTCGTTCGGGGAAATCGATTTTGCGTCTCGCCATTCGCGTGAGATTGCAGCGAACAGGCGCGCGCCCGCATTGTCCGGGTTTTGGCCGGGCCGCATTTCATAATCGTCGGCGCGACCGTTCCAGAAAGCTTCTTCAAATTCATCAGCCTTTTTCCGGGCTCCGCCAATCGCGAAAAACTTCTCGGCGACCACGGCCCAGGACCAGATGCTTGCAATCACCAGCGCAATCAGCACCAACTTCACGACGGGGTCCGCCGACATCAAAAGCTCAACCATGGAGAAGGCTTTTTCAGTCGTGACCTCTGCCAGCGCTTGAGATTCCATACGCTTATCCATCCTTGTCATCGGC
>JANSXJ010000182.1 GCA_024743015.1 Hyphomonas sp.
TACCTGCCGCACCTCGTGAGCGGCGAATGGACCGGGACGATGAACCTGACCGAGCCGCAGGCAGGTTCGGATGTCGGGGCGCTGAAAACGAAAGCCGTCCCGAACGGTGACGGGTCGTACGCGATTTCAGGGCAGAAGATCTACATCACCTGGGGCGATCATGATGTGGCCGAGAATATCATCCATCTGGTGCTCGCCCGGACGCCGGATGCACCCGCTGGGTCGCGCGGGATCTCCTTGTTCATTGTGCCCAAGCGGATCGTCAATGATGATGGGACCCTGGGAGATGAGAACGGGGTCAAATGCATTGGCCTTGAAGAGAAAGTCGGCATCCACGCCTCGCCAACCTGCGTGATGGAATATGATGGCGCGACCGGCTGGTTGATCGGGGAAGAGAATAAAGGCCTCGCCTGTATGTTCACGATGATGAATTCTGCCCGGCTGAATGTTGGCCTGGAAGGCGTCGCGGTCGGCGAAGCCGCCTGGCAAACGGCGTTCAATTACGCGCAGGAGCGCAAACAGGGCAAAGCGGCGGGCGTCGATGGCGCCGCACCGATCCTGCATCACGCTGATGTCCGGCGGATGCTGACAACTATGCGCGCCAAGGTCATGGCCGCACGCGCGATCTGCTTTGCCACCGGCGTCGCGGCCGATCTCGCCAATGTTGCTGAAACGCCGGAAGCCCGCGAAGCGGCCAGGCTGCGGGAAGAATTGCTGACACCCATCGCAAAGGCGTGGTCGACGGATATGGGTGTTGAAATCGCGAGCCTGGGTGTGCAAGTGCATGGCGGAATGGGCTTCATGAACGAAACGCTCGCGGCGCAGCTTTACCGCGATGCCCGTATCGCTCCGATCTATGAAGGCACAAACGGAATTCAGGCGATCGACCTGGTTGGTCGTAAACTCTCAATGGCTGACGGTGCGGCGATGACGGCCATGCTGGCGGAAGTCGAGCAAACCGCACGCGAAGCCCGTGAGACCAATGATCCAAACCTGGTTCAGATCGCGGACCGTCTGGTTGAGGCCAATCGGGCATTGTCCGAGGCGACCGACTGGATGGTCCGGATGATGAAAGATGACCGCGATGTCGCCCTCGCCGGGGCCACTGCATACCTCGCCCTCGCAGGCGATGTGATTGGCGGACATTTCCTGACCAAGGGAGCGATCGAAGCCCGCTCTGAGAGTGGCTCCATGCGCGGACGCATGACGGCGCTTGCCGGGTTCTACGCCGAAACATCCCTTGCCGCGGCCCCTGGGGCGGTGGCGAGCATTACGCAAGGTGGACAGGCCATGCTGGCTGAAAGCGACGCCTTGTTCGGGATCGATTAGACGAGGTCTGCGCGCAGGCGTTCCAGCGCCTCGAGCAGGATCTCAACATCCTCGAATTTCGTCCGGTGATTGGTGATATTCACGCGGATCGCAAAGCGCCCGTCAATGCGAGTTGAAGACGGCGCAGCGATCCCGCTGAGTTGAATCTGTTCAATCAGCTGCGAATTCAGCGCTTCGAGTTCCTGTTCCGACAGACCCGGCGCGGTGTATCGAAAGCAGCAAATGTTCAGTCCCACCGGCGCGAGGCGTTCAAATGCCGGGTGCGCGTCAACCAGCCGACCAAGGTGCGCGGCTTGAGCGCAATTCCTGGCAATGGCCCGGCCAATCGTTTCGGTGCCGTGCTCTTTCAAATGCGCCCACACTTTCAAGGCTCGGAAACCGCGTGACAGTTCGGGGCCGTAATCGACGGGCCAGGGTTCGCCGCCGGCCAGAGCCGTCCCACCCGCAGCGAGATAGTCAGGACGGTTCGCAAACGCTTTGCGGTGCGCTTGCCCATCCCGGATGAGGACGCATCCCGCATCATAGTTCACGTGCATCCATTTGTGGAAATCAAAGGCGAGGGAATCGGCTTGGGAGATGCCGTCCAGTTTCGGTGCAATGTCCGGACTGGTGATCGCACAAGCGCCGAACGCGCCATCCACGTGGAACCAAAGCGCTTCGTCTCTGGCGATCTCAGCAAGCGCGGCAAGATCATCGATCGCACCCGTATTCACGGTCCCCGCAGTGCCTGCGAGGAAGAACGGGTGCCCGCCGCTTGCGCGATCCTTGGCGATTTGCCGTCGCAGCGCCTCTGGGTCCATACGCCCCTCCGGGTCACAAGCAATCTTGCGCAAGGCGTCGGTGCCAAGCCCGACCATGTCAAATGCCCGCGCCAGGCAGGCATGGGCCTGATCTGACGTGTAGCCGACCAGGCGCGCCTCGCGAACGCCATGTTTTCGGCTTGCGAAGTCGAGCGCAACATCGCGTGCCGTCTTGGTCGCGATAATCGTTGCCATGGACGTGCCGGAGACAACCAATCCGCTGGCCGTTTTAGGGAAATCGAACAGGGTTCTGCACCAATCGATCACCTGCCGTTCGACATGGATGCCGACATGATCGCGGCCACCGCAATTGGCATTCATCGCGGACGCAGCGATCTCCGCGAGCAGATTTCCAGGCGTTCCAGCGCCATGCACCCACCCGAAAAAGCGCGGATGTGTGTTGCCGACCCCATAAGGCATCAGGTCCAGAATCTGCTGCGTCAAAGCCTTCAGATCCAGAGAGTCCGTCGGAAGCGGGCTCTGCAATGTGGCTTGGAGCGCATCCGGAACGGGGGTCCAAACCCGGCCGTCTGATACAGATTGAAACTTCTCTATTGCAGCATCAAGCACCCGGTTCACGGCTCGCGAATAGGCAGCCCAATCCTGCGGATCGAGATCACCGAGAGGGGATTGCTGGTCGAGATCTGTGTCGGTCATCCGGGCATGTAACCGCAGTCATTCCTGCGCGCCAGAGGCCTCAGGCCTGCCAGCGGTCAATCTTCGCGTCAGCATCCGGGCGCATCCGCTCCTGCGGGGTATCCCTGGCGGTTCCGAGATAGATGTAACCCGCAATCCGCTCGTTCTCTGTCAGACCAAGGAGGTCGTCGATTCCCGGGCTGAAGGCGATCCATTCGGTCAGCCAGCATCCGGCCCAGCCGCTGGCATTGGCTGCGAGGAGCAGGTTCTGGCAAAGCGCGCCGCACGAGAGCTCCTGCTCCCACACTGGTGTCTTGTGAGTTGGGTCAGGCGAGGAGATCACGGCGACAACCACTGGCGCTCTCGTGAAATAACCGGCTGTGTCCGCCAGCATGGTCTCGCTCGCATCGGGAGTTTCGCGTTTTTGAATCTCTACCGCGCGCTGATTGAAGGCCTCCCGCGCATCTCCTTCGAAGACGAGGAATCGCCACGGGGCCAGTCTGCGGTGATCCGGAACCCGTGTCGCGACCGTAAGAAGTTCATCCAGGGTGCTCGCGTCTGGACCCGGAGCCATCAAGCCGCGCTTGGAAACAGAGCGCCGCAAAGCGATGAGTTGTCGGGCCTCCGGGCTTGGTCGAACCGGAAGCATTGGCGTGCCGAGGGGCGGGGCAGGTGGGAAAAGTGCTGTCATGACACGCACTTAGGCAACCCAGCCCATAATGCCAGAAAGATATTGTTAGTGAACAGTGTTTACTTTCTGAACATGCGTACTATTTGTGCTCAAAAGGGTCCATTAGATGACTGTAGCCACTTCCTCCCCGGCTGAACGCCGCCGCAACAAGATCCGCGCCAGGATCCTGTCTGCGGCGGAGTCGGTTTTTGCTCGCGAAGGGGCCGAGGGCCTGTCCATTCGGCGATTGGCTGAGAATATCGATTACTCCCCGGCGGCGATCTATAAGTATTTCAGCTCCAAGGATGAGCTTGTGGACGAACTCAAAGAGACCTTCTTTGAGCTGATCCTTGAGAACGTGCACTTGATCGCGGATCGGTCGACTCCGTTTGCCGAGCGTGCCCGCGCGTGCCTGGCGACTTACATCCGGGTGGCGGCAGACAAACCCCATCATTACGCCGCCGCGTTTGCAGGTGAGTCAGTTGCAACTGGCCCGGTCGACACGGAACCGGGCTTTGAAGAGTCGAAAAAGGGTCAAGCCTTCAACGTCCTGCGCAACATGATCGCAGAAGGGGTGGAAACCGGTGCCTTCCGCGCCGAAATTGACCCGTCCCTGGCCGCCAAATCAGTTTGGGCGTCGATGCATGGCCTGGCGATGATGATCGCACACATCCCGTCCTACCCGGCGCTAAAGCCCGGACAACCGTCCATGGCGCGCGAAGCATTTATAGAGTTTCACGCGGATCAGGTGATCCGCGGTATGGAGGCACACCATGGGTGAGCACAGTCAAGAGTTTGAAATGCAGCCACGTGAGGCCAAACCATCAGCCGGCAAGGGGTTCTTGTTCCTACTGGTGCTGATTGCGATCGTCGCCGCGCTCGGCTACTTTGTGCTCCAGAACCGGTCAGCGGAAGGGCCTCTGGTTCCGACGGCCACGCCAATTCCGATTTCAGTCGAGACCATCAATGCCTCGCTGGAGGGTGCGTTTACAGCTGAGGAAAAATTCACCGGCATCATCACACCGCGTCGTTCCAGCCAGCTGGGCTTTTCGAATGGTGGCCGCATTGCCAGCCTCCGTGCAGATATCGGGGACAAGGTTGCAGCCGGACAAACGCTCGCCGTGCTCGACACGCGAGGTCTGAGAGCGCAGCTTCAGGCCGCAACGGCGATGGTTAGCGAAGCGCGGGCGTCTTACGATCTGGCGGAATCGACAGTCGATCGCCAGATCGCGCTGCTCGAGAAAGGCCATGTCTCCAGTCAACGGGTCGATGAAGCGCGGGCACAGGCAAACACGGCAATGGCTCGCATTCAGGCGGCGTCAGCAAATGCCGATGCGTTGCGGGTTCAGATCGACCTGGCCCGTATTCAAGCGCCATTCGATGGTACAATCACCGCTCGCATGGCCGATGAAGGCGCGATTGCTGGTCCAGGCCAATCCATTTTTGAACTCGTCGAGACCGGTAATCTCGAAGCCCGGCTGGGCCTGACGGCAAAGCTCGCCGGCCAGCTGAAAATCGGTGAGACCTATGAACTGAGCTCTGACCAAGGACCCGTCCTGGCAACTCTTCGCTCCGTGACCGGTGTGATCGACGCCAACAATCGCACCGTAACCACCATGTTCGACATTCAGAACGCCGATGCGGTTGCCGCAGGCGCTGTCGTACGGTTGTCCATGGAGCAGGATATTGATGAGTCGGGGCTCTGGCTCCCGGTCTCTGCATTGACGGAAGCCGATCGCGGCCTCTGGTCGGTTTATATCGCTCGACGAATGGGTGGTGGTTGGAAAGCCGAGCCCGGCATGGTCGAGATTGTCCACCAATCCGGCGACCGGGTTTTCGTGCGCGGCGCTGTGCGCGATGGTGACCGGGTCATAATTGACGGCTTGCAGCGCATCACGCCCGGGCAACCGGTGACTCCGGTCGAAGTGAGTGCCAACGGCCTCGCATCTGGGAATGGATAAAACGCCATGACGACCCTGTTCTACAGGCTTCCCAGACTGACCATCCTGACGGTCTTTGTGGTGCTGATCAGCGGGTTTTTCGCGATCCTCACCCTGGGACGACAGGAAGATCCGACGCTGACAGAGCGCTATGGTTATGTGCTGACTTCGCTCGCCGGAGCGGATGCCGAGCGCATTGAAGCGACCGTAACTGAACCTATCGAGCGACGCTTGATGGAGTTGCCCGAGATCAATGAGTTGATTTCGAGTTCGCGCGCGAACGTCTCGCAGATCTCGATCGATATCAGTGAGGATCTCAGCGCCGCCGAGGTGGACAATGCCTGGACCCTGATCCGCCAACAGGTGCAACTGGCCGAAGCCGATTTACCATCAGACGCCTCCAAGCCGTTTGTGCGCCGGGTCTTTGTTGGCGCAGCGACGATGACGGTTGCACTGACCTGGGAAGGTGAGGGTGAACCGCAACTCGCCGTCATGGGACGCTTGGCAGAGGTTCTGGCCGATCGCTTCAGAGGGCTGAACGCCACCGAAGAAACTGAAATTATGGGTCTATCGGAAGAAGAAGTGCGCGTGATCGCCGACCCTGAAGCATTGGCGGCAGCGGGCCTTTCCATGAATGATGCTGCCCGACTCATCGCGGCGGCAGATGCCAAGGCGCCCGCTGGAAGTGTCCGCGGTGATCGCAGCAATGTGGGGCTCGAAATCGACGGCGAGTTTGATGGAATTGCCCGCATCCGTTCTGTGCCCCTCGTTCAGCGCGGCGATGGCACGGCGCTGCGCGTCGGCGACGTTGCAGACGTCGTGAAACGGATTGAAGATCCGCCGACAAAGATGGCGTTCAGCAATGGCAATCGGGCGATCTTCGTAACGGCCTATATTCAGCCCAATCAGCGGGTGGATGTCTGGGCTGAGAATGCCAGAAAGATGGTTGCCGAATTTGCGGTGAATGTTCCGGAAGATATCAGCATCTCGCCGATTTTCGACCAGAGCAAATATACTGTTTCACGTTTGAACGGCCTGGCTCAGAACCTGCTCGTCTCCGCAGGGCTGGTCTTTGCGGTTTTGTTTTTCGTCATGGGGTGGCGCGCGGCCTTTGTCGTGGGCATGGCGCTGCCTTTGACTGTGGCACTGGTGCTCACCCTGTTCAAATTCTTCAATTATCCGCTGCACCAGATGTCAGTGACGGGTCTGGTGATCTCACTTGGCCTTCTCATCGATAATGCGATTGTTGTTGTCGATGAGTATGATCAGGAGCGCTTAAGCGGGCGATCCGTTCTGGGTGCCATTGATCATTCTCTAAAGAAACTTTTCGGGCCGCTCCTCGCTTCGACACTAACGACGGCGCTTGCCTTCGCGCCGATAGCAGCCATGCCGGGCGCCGCTGGTGAGTTCATCGGTATGATCGGGACGTCGGTGATCTTTGCGGTCGTCATGTCTTTCCTTGTCGCGATGACGGTGATCCCGGCGCTCGCAGGCATGCTGGACCGTCCACGCCGCCCAGGAGAGCGCTCCTGGTTCTGGCGTGACGGTATAAAAATCGATTTTATTACGGACGGTTATCGGTGGAGCGTCGAGCGCGTTCTGAGAAATCCGCTGCTTGGGATCCTGCTGGGGATCATACCAGTCACCATTGGATTTTATCTCGGAGGTCAGCTGCCGAGTCAGTTCTTCCCGCAAACCGAGCGCGATCAATTCCAATTGGAGATCACGCTGAATCCACAGGCCACGATTTATGAGGCGGAAGAGACCGCCCAAACCGTCGCGAGCTTCCTGCGAGAAAACTATCCGGACATTGAAGGCATTCATTTTGTCGTCGGTGAACCGGGGCCGCGGGTCTATTATAACAGCATCAA
>JANSXJ010000053.1 GCA_024743015.1 Hyphomonas sp.
GCAACGCGATCAGAGTGGCTGGCAAGTGGCTAAGCGCGAGCGCGGCAAAGCTCAATGCGAACAGGACGCCGCCTTTCTTTTCCTCAATCAAGCGGATCATTGAAAGCGCAATCAGCGGCAGAAAGATCATCGCGGCGACCTCGCCAACGGCTTGTCGGTCGAACCAGTCGATCAGGTAATGATATGGCAGGACGGCGTAGACGATTCCACCAAAGCCTGCCCATTGGTTTGGGAAGAACCGGCGGGCCAGGAGAAAAAATGACAGGCCGGAGAGAATGATCATCCAGGCCCCGCCGAGGGCGAACACGGTCCCGCTAACGCATCCCGGACAGGTCGCTTCCCCAAGCAGAGCGGACAGCCAGAACGGCAGGGGCGCATAGAAGAAGAAATCGTATCCGCCCATGCCATACCAGAGATCTGGCAAGAACCGCGGATACAGGTCGCCTGCCCAGAAACTGTTCCTGAACGCGTCGAACCAGGGCAGGTTGAACTTGTAGGACTCCCCTTCCGGTGTGCCCGTGAGTCCGTGAAACAGCAGCAGAACCAGGCTGCAACCAAAAGCGCAGGTCGCGAGGCGCCAGTTCGATTTGAAGGCGTTCAGCATTGTCGGATCTCAGAACAAACGGTCCGAACGCTCTAGCAAAGCTTGATTAATTTAGGTTTGAAGGCGGAAGTTTGCGCCTAAGCCTCTTCGTCCTTGGACTGTTTGACCATTTCCACTTTCAGCGTTGATCCAGGTGTGATCAGCACATCCTCATGGCGCAATGGAATATCGATCCCGGCTTCCTTGAACTTGTCCCAGATGTTCAGCATCACCGCCGATGAGACGTTCGACACGCCATTCTCCGGATCATTGATCCAGAAGCGCACCTCGATTTCAATTGCTTCATCGCCAAACTCCATGACGAGGCATTTTGGGGCCGGCCGTGCGAGGACGCGATCGGTTTCCATGGCACCTTGTTGAACCAGCTCCACAGCCTGCCGCAGGTCGGACTCATATTCCACGCGCAGGCGGCGTTTCACGCGAACTTCCTTATTGGAATAGGACCAATTCACCACTTTGTCGGTGATCAGCATCTCGTTCGGGATCAGGTGCTCCTTGCCATCCCGCGTAATGACGGAGGCGTAGCGAAGACCGAGCGATTTCACGACGCCATAGGTTTCGTCCACCTCGATAACATCGTCAGGCTTGATGGAGCGATCGGTAAGCAGAATGACGCCGGATATGAAATTGGCGACGATCTGCTGCATGCCAAAGCCGAGGCCCACGCCAATGGCACCGCCAAGGACAGCGAGGCCTGAGAGGGGGATGCCAAGCCCGGCCATGGCCAGAAGCGCGGCCCCAAAGAACAATCCGACCTGAACCGCATTGCCCATCAGAATGCGCAGCGAAGGCTCAACCTGTGGCAGGTCATCGACTCGGGTCTTCAGCTTCTTCGCGAGCCAGTTGGCGGCGAACATGAAAAGCGCAACCGTCAGGATGGCCTGAACCACGAAGACCGGGCTGATCGTTCGATTCCCGAAAGGTGGGCCTATGCTGCTGAGCCAGGCGATCACCTCATCCAGAATCCCGATCGCGTACAAAGCCGCGAACACCCAGATCACCCAGCTCGCTGTTTTGCGCAGGCCCTGGGGCAGGAATGTCGTGACCAGTCGAATGAGCAACCAGGCGACCGAGAGTGAGGACGCAATCCGAACGAGCGTGCTGTCCATTCCATTTCCGGCCATGGCTGCCTGTGCCGCGTAGAGCAAGGCGGCCCACAAAGCCGGACGCACCAGTCGCGGCAGTGTCTCGTCGACCAGCGTACGCGTGCTGTCCGGAACACGGCTGAGGGCGGACATTACCAGGGCCCGCAGCCGCGGGGCGAAGAGAACGCCAAGCGTCAGCGCGACAAGGATCGCACCAATTTGCCAGAGCACCGGCAGCAACACCGCCATATCGAGCAGATTTTCCTGCGCCCAGGTGACGGGATCGTCCAGGATAGGCTGGAGCCAGTCAAACGGACCCGGCTCTGCAGCCGCGTCCTGCACAGGTATAGAGGCCGTGTCAGAGGCTACATCAGGCGCTGCAGCGGCGTCGGTCACAGAGAGATTGTCCCCGCACACGCGCTGGTTCTCGATGGTGACACAGCCTTCGACTTGAATCTGTTCTTCGTTTTCCATTTACCGCGCGCTCAGCCAGAGGCCGACCTTCTGTAGACCTTGCGCCGGTTGGAATAGCCTAGACCGGCGGGTAAGGGAACACAGAGGTTGTCGCGCCGAGATCGGTGAAGCTGCCTTCCATAGCGCTAAACCCTTGTTCAATCAGCGTTTCCGGTGTCCATCCCTCCAGACGTGACACGGATTTCACCGGCCGGGGCTGGTTGAACAGCACGACTTCATTGCCGCGGACGCTGAAGATCTGGCCGTTCACATGTTTGGCACCGTCTGCGCAAAGCGTTACTGCGAGCTGCGCCACCTGATCTGCGCGCATGCCGGTGCGCATACGCTCAACCCGTTTCGCGCCCTCTTCGTCCTTGACCGGGATAGATGCGATCATCCGCGTCCAGGCGAACGGAGCGATAATGTTTGAGCGAACATTCTTGCGCGCGCCTTCCATCGCGATGATCCGCGACAGACCGGCAATGCCCATCTTGGCGGCAGCATAATTGGCCTGGCCGATATTTCCGATCAGCCCGGAGGTTGAGGTGAACAGGACAAAGCTGCCATCTTCCTGCTCCCGGAAATGCTCCACCGCAGCGCGCGTGACATTGAACGAGCCGTGCAAGTGGACATCGATGACGGACTTCCAGTCATCTTCGCTCATCTTGTGGAACATGCCGTCTCGCAGGATACCCGCAGGATTGATGATGCCGTGCAAGCCGCCAAACGTATCCTTGGCCTGTTCGACCATGCCTTGTACGGCGGTCATGTCAGTGACGCTTTCAGAGTTGGATGCCGCTTCACCGCCAGCATCGCGGATCTCCTGTGCGACCTGTTCGGCAAGCCCGGCATCACCCGTCGAGGATCCATCATCGGTCAGAGCGCCGCCAAGATCATTGACCAGGATTTTCGCGCCTTCGCGCGCTGCCAGCAGGGCACACTCCTTGCCGATGCCATTGCCCCCGCCGCAGACCAAAATGATCTTACCATCCAAAACACCCATGGCGTCCTCCATATCCTGTCACAATTCGCGCTGAGACAGCATGGATCATGAGTGCAGGCAAGGTTGCCGCAGCGGCGGATCTATCAGGCGGGTTCGAGTGCAGTCAGGCTATCGCCGTCTCGTTTCGAGACATAGGCTGCAGCCTCGCTCGTTGTATAGGTCGGCTGCGTGACGTCGGTCACTTTCTTGAACTCGGCACGCACCTCATCAGCGGTCAGTGTGACCAGGGTCCAGCCATTATCGAACGGGTCGTGATAGTTTACTTCCGGATTGGCATCGACGAATTGTGGGCCAAGGTCCGGCACTTCCTTGATATAAGTACCAAGGCCCGGCGAGGTGACCGATGTGCACCCAAACTCAACCCCGCGGCGTTCGTCCTCGGCATCGACCAGCGTGTTCGCCCAGGCCGTGTGCGTATCGCCGGTCAGGGTGACGAGGCGAGCACCGGCTTCTCTGGCGCTGGCATAAAGCCGGTCGCGTGCGGCGGGAAACCCATCCCACGCGTCGAGATTGAAGGGTAGGCCAAGCTGACTGAACGGAATCAGCTGCTGAATATAGCCAATGTCCTGCGCCGCCTTCTGGGCATCGGTCAGGGTCTGGGTGAAGTTTGGCGGACGAACCCGCGCCATGATGATCTGATTGGCCAGCACCTGCCAGGCTTTGCCTTTGGCGGTGGAGTCTTTCAGCTCGGCATCGAGCCATGCTTCCTGCGTTGCACCAAGCATGGTGCGCGTCGGATCCTGGACCTTGAGCATGGTCGCCGCTGCCGCGAGCGGGACTTCTGCGGCAGGTTTGCCACCGATCTCGGTAAACCAGCTGATCTCGTCGGAACGGCCCGTCAGGCGGGTTTCAAGACAGATAACGGACGCAATGTCACCAAAATCAAACCGGCGATAGAGAGACTCGCGGGGCTTTCCCACTTCCGGATCGCGCACCGGCATCCATTCCAGATAGGCCTGAACCGCGGCTTGCTTGCGATCGGTCCAGTTGCCTTCACCGGCTTCCGGATTGTGGTTCTCCGCCCCGGAACGATACGAATTGTTCGTGCTTTCATGGTCGTCCCAGGTCGTGATCCATGGCGCGGACGCGTGCGCGGCCTGCAAATCCGGATCGGTCTTGTACTGGGCGTGACGCATGCGGTAATCGTCCAGCGAAACGATCTCCAGAGGCGGCTCGTGATTTCTATCAAGCTGCTGACCGACGCTGCCGCCATACCCGTCCAGGCCATATTCATATAAGTAATCACCAAGGTGGATGACCGCGTCCAGATCAGGTGTATTGGCGATTTCGCGATAGGCGTGGAAGAAGCCAAACGGATAGTTTGAGCAGGAGATGACGGCGAACTTGACGGGATTGTCACCATTGGCTGCCGTGGTCTTGGCCCGGCCCGACGGCGAGACAATGTCACCCGAAGTGACCTTGGCACGGAACCGGAAGAAATACTCCTTGTCCGGCTCCAGGTCCGTCAGATTCACTTTGACTGTGTAGTCTCGTTCGGCGAACGCAAAGCCTTGGCCATACTTAACGGCGCGCTGCATTTCAGCGTCCTCGAAGACGTCATAGCTGATCGGAACTGGGTCTCCCGGAAAAGCCGCGTCGGGAGTTACGCGAGTCCAGATGATGACACTGTCAGGCAAGGGATCACCTGAGGCAACGCCATGAATAAAGCTGACAGTGCCAGGATAGGCCGGGCGCTCGTCGGCGCTCACGAGAATGCGGGCTTCCGGCTCGAGAATGGGTTCATTATTGCAGGCTGCCAAGCCGAGAATGCTGGTGCTGGCCCCCAGAAGGCCCCGCCGGGTCAATTTACTCATAGATCAGATCTCTCCGCTCGCTGCCGCTATTGCGATTACAGCATGTCC
Source organism: Hyphomonas sp. (assembly GCA_024743015.1). Classification (GTDB taxonomy): domain Bacteria; phylum Pseudomonadota; class Alphaproteobacteria; order Caulobacterales; family Hyphomonadaceae; genus Henriciella. The sequence continues at coordinate 5,008 of JANSXJ010000053.1, forward strand.
TTCTCCGTCGCACAGGTTTATACCCATCTCATGACAGAATTATCAGCTTTAGCAGGCGAATCCGATAAGGGAACCCGGCTTGACCGTTTCCTCAGCGAACAGATCGAGTCGCTGTCCCGATCGCGGGCAAAAACGCTGATCAAAGAAGGGCACGTCTCCGAGCAGCGTGGGGCGGAAATTGTTGTTCAGATCGACCCGCGACGCGGCGTGGAACCGGGCGTTGTGTACCAGGTTGATATGCCGGCGCCGGTTCCCGCTATTCCCGAGCCGGAAGATATTCCGCTCGATGTTCTGTTCGAGGATGAGCACCTGATCCTGGTCAACAAACCGGCGGGGATGGCCGTGCACCCGGCGCCTGGAAGTTGGCAGGGTACACTGGTCAATGCTCTTCTGCATCATTGCAAAGGGGCACTTCCGGGAATTGGCGGCGTCGAGCGTCCGGGAATTGTGCATCGGATCGACAAGGATACGACAGGTGTGCTGGTCGTGGCCAAGACGGATGCGGCGCATAAAGGCCTGTCCGATCTGTTTGCCACTCATACGATCGACCGGACCTATCTGGCGATGACCCGCGGCGCGCCGCGACCGGGCGCAGGAACCGTGGAAACCGATATTGCCCGCAGTTCCAGTGATCGTAAGAAAATGGCGGTGGTGCCGGACGGCGAAGGCCGCCATGCCGTGACGCACTATAAGACTCTGGAGACGTATGGCGAAATCAGCAAAGTCGAAGCACGCCCGGCGGCGGCGCTGATCGAGTGCCGATTGGAAACCGGGCGCACACACCAGATCAGAGTGCATATGGCGCATCGCAATTGTTCGCTAATCGGCGATCCGGTCTATGGGCGGCACCGCGGAATCAAAGCGCATGGTCGCGGCGATGCGTTTGACATGGCGACTGGTCTTGCCAGGAAACTGACGCGGCAAGCGCTGCACGCTGCAAGCCTCGGGTTTGCGCATCCTGTGACGGGGGAGCAGGTTTTCGTCGAAACCCCATTGCCACCCGATCTGGACGCGCTTCGAGCAGCCCTGCAGAAACTGTGATCAGTCGCGTATGCGCTTAGGCGGCGGAACATTGCTGCGTTTCGCCAGGAATTCCGCGAAGCTCTCCGCCAGACGTTTTACCTCGCCGCGCAGACGACCATACTTTCCGCGAATGGAGTCATAGCTGTCGAGATCCGGGCGATCCATGGCGCTCAGGGCCTGTACCGATTCAGGAATAGTCGGTCCGAAGGTCCGATCCTTGAGGTAGATTTCTTTGAGTTCTGCCTCTGCATTGCGGGCATAGCGCGTATTCTTGAACCGTGTGATCACGACAAAATTGCGCGACGCAAGATGCGGCGTGACATTCGCTGTGATCCAGTCAGAGAATTGTTTGGTTCCCCAAATGGAAACAGAGTCGGCAAGCGTCGGTGTGATGAACTGATCCGATATCGAGAGCGCCGCGCGCGAGACGGGTGACAGATAAGGCGGTGTGTCGATCAGGATCACATCATACAGATTTGTCAGTGGCTCGAGCGCCTTGGCGATATGATCTGCGAGGTAGCTGGCGAGCCTGCTCGGTGCCATGCCCTTCGTATAGATCTTCTCCTCCAGTTCCATTTCCGTCAGGCGCAACTGGGTGTGCGATGGCAGGATCGAGATCCAGCCCTTGCGCTCATCGCGCTCTTCAGCGCGCCGCAGCTCTTCCAGCGTGACGGCGTTTGGCAGAATCAGATTTGCAATATTTGGCGGCTTGTTAGCGGCAAACTGCTCAAGCAAATGGTGTACGCCTTTGCCTTGCTCGAAGGCCAGTTGCAGGCCGCGATCGGTCAGGAGCATCTGGCTTGAATTGGCTTGCGGGTCGAGGTCGACGACCAGGACATCCGCGCCGTAATAATAAGCCAGCCCATCCGCGAGCATAAGCGTGGTAGTGGATTTGCCGACGCCGCCCTTCAGGTTCGCGACCGCCGCAACTGTTGCTGGCATGTGAATCTGTCTCCCTGACGACGAGTATTTGCATATCCTCAGGATTCCTGAAAGGTGCGATCCGCATCGGCACACTGCAAATTTATTTCGGTGCCCCGACGCCACTGCATATTCGCGAACCGAGGGAGTGCTTGTTGTCGACTGATGCGCCGGATTCCCGATGAACTGCTTAAAAAACTCGCTTCACAGGCGAAGTAATTTGCAATGGCAGGATTCCTCCAACATAAAGATCCTGTAAGAGTATCTTTTGGATCAAAATCTAGAGATTTTCGTGGGGACCGAAGCTCTGGCAGAGAAGTTGGCAGGAAAATTGCTCAACGCTCTGTGAGCTATGTTGAAAATCTTTTGATCGAGATCGGTGTGGGACAAGAAATGGGCTATCAACCTTACCCAGGTGATCTGCAGAATGCAGACTTTGTGGCAAAGCATAACGAGCCATCGGCCCGGCACGTGAGCAATTTGCTGAAACGTCTGACGGACATCGCGGTGTCGTTGTTCGCAGGCCTGTTCCTGCTGCCGGTTCTGATCCCGATCGCGATTGTCACGCGCCTGTCTGATGGGGGCCCAATCCTTTTTAGTCAGAAACGCATTGGCCGTGATGGCAAAGAGTTCAAACTCTATAAGTTCCGGTCAATGGTTCCTGATGCTGCTGAACGCCTCGACCATCTGCTGGAAACAGACCCTGCGGCCCGGGCTGAATGGGAAGCCACCCAAAAACTCGAAAACGATCCCCGTATTACTCCGTTTGGCAATTTTCTACGAAAGTCATCGCTTGATGAACTGCCGCAGATCCTGAACATCCTTCAGGGGCATATGTCTGTGGTTGGTCCGCGTCCGATTACAAAGAGTGAGACGGAAAAGTATGGCGAGTATTTCGGGCATTATTGCTCGGTGCGCCCGGGGCTGACCGGTTTGTGGCAGGTGAGCGGACGCAGCGATACCAGCTACGAGACCCGCGTGGCGCTTGATGTCGAATATGTCAAAGCACACTCGTTCTTCCTGGACATCAAGATCCTGTTGATGACGATCCCGGCAGTGCTTCGGCGCGCCGGAGCGCGCTAGCGTTCTGATCGAATCTTCCGGTCTCTTTTAAGGACTGATCAATAAAGCCAATCTAAGGTCATTCTCGAACGCGGCTGCCCGCATTGCATCGTGACGAGATCTATATGACCTATGTGACCGGACATACAAATATCAGCGCTACGACCATGGATCTGTCAGCGCCGACGATGGGCTCGTTCCGGGAAACAGCGCGTCCGGTCACGAATCAGAAATGGCCACTCTGGTGGACCATTCTCGGTGTCACCGTCTTCTGCGCCACATTCTGGACTGCTTTTTTCAGCATCCTCTTCTAATGCAGCTCTGCATTGGTATGATCGGTGCATAAACATAGACAGACAAGGTTAACCCCGAACATTTCCGTCGGCGCGAACACCCATTCGCACACGCCGAATGGTTCGTTCGGCACGTTATGGATGCGCGAAACCGCAGGCGAAGAGATCGAGTATGCAATCTGAACAGCTCATCGCGCGCGTCTATGAGCGCTTTCCAGGCGGGAAGCTCTACGAGCAGGCGCTTCTGGTCATCTGGTTTCTGGTCATCGGGCTTCCTCTGGATGGCATGACGCCTTTCAGATACCTGTTTATCCTGTACTTTCTATCCTTCTTTCTATTCGACTCTCGCAACGTTCTGATCGGTGTAGCCAAGGCCTGGTGGCTCTTGCCGTTCCAGCTTGTCGCCCTCCTTTCCGTCTTCTGGTCGCCTTACGCTTCCGAGGCGTTCCGGAGCTCGCTTCTGATGATCCTGGCCGTAATCGTCGTGATCGTCGTTGCCGCCAAGTATACGCCGCAGCAAATCATCCGCTGCCTGATGATTGCGCTTGCTTGTGTGGCAGCCTTTATCATCGTTCAGCCCATTCCGATTGCGGTTGGCGCAGGGTTTGGCAGTAAAAACTATGCCGCTCAATTCATGCTGATGGGGTTCATCCTGGCCGCGACGATCGCCTTGAATCCAAAAGAGCAGACACCGCTGCGTCTGTTCGGCGTGCTGATGATACCGATCTTCTCATTTCTAGTCGTAAGCGCCAACTCAACGACATCGCTCCTAATGCTGATCGCCAGTGCAGGATTGGTTATCGGCATGCGGTTATTCTTTATCGACAGTCAGAAAGTCCGACACCTGTCGGCGCTTCTGGTCGTCCTTGGATTACTGCTGACCATGATCGTGCTCTACTCTGTGATCGCCTTTGTCGACCAGCAGGTGGTTGATAGTTTTCTCGGGATGTTCGGCAAAGATTCAACGTTTACCGGTCGCACGGCATTATGGGACGAGGCCGCAAATCAGATCGGTATGCGACCCTATCTGGGGGTCGGCCTTGATGGTTTCTGGCAATACGATGTCGGCTCGGCGCAGACGCTCAATATAAACGACCATAAACCGATCGGAACCCGGCTGACCTTTCACAACGTTCACCTGGAGATTATGGTGCACTTGGGGATCATCGGGTACAGCGCTTTCCTTGTGGCGGTCATTCCTGTGCTTTGGTTTTCATTCAAGCATCTTATCACGCGTCACGACATGCCATCAGTTGCCTTTTGCGCGGTAATCGCGATTGGCGCGATCACGTCGTTCACAGAATCCTGGCTGTGGTCTGGCTTCAACGTCCAGTCGTTCCTCGTATTCGTAAGCGGGGCAGTCTATGCGCGCGGGACGAGACGCCGCCATGTCGGCAACATGATCTCGCGAGACGCAGTTCCCGCCTGAGGACTGTGCGAGGCGGAACAGGCCCATCTTCAAGAAACACTCTGATGGATACAAAGAAGCACATGGGGTGGATGTCCCCATGTGCTTCGTTTTTCCGGGTTTTACTGCAGGCGCGATGCTTGCGGTTTTACGTCTGGATCGCGGCTCAGCGCTTAAGGGAAGAACCGAATAGCGATTGAGAACGTGTGGTCGTCGAACGGATTGACCGTCGAGTCCTGGGAGGCATACGTATACCCCCCGCGAATTTGAACGTTCGGATTGAGCTTCCAGTTAGCGCCGACATTGAACACGGTCAGGTCGTCTTCGCGGTTCGATGGGTTGAACTCTCGGTTCTCGAACGAGATCCGGCTTGTCAGCACCAGTGTTCGGAGCAACTCATGATCCAGTCCGACCCCATAACGGGTGACTTCAACGTTGGCGTCAGCCGTGTTCCCGGCATCGGACACACTCTGGGACGCGAACACGTTCGCTGTGGTCAGCTCTGTTGGAAACCATTGCACCGAGGCGTTCAGGCCAGTGCGCTCAATATCCTCAAGAGTCGGATCTTCCGGATCGAAGTCCTGGAATTGCCCAGTGACTTGACCGCGCAGATTGACGGGAAGCTCGAAGTTTACGCCGGCGCGATAGGTGATCCCCGAAATATCACGGTTGGAGGCGGGGTCGGTATAGTCGCGATCCACGCTGGTAATGCCGCCAACAATGGCCCAATCGCGCGTGATGGCGTACTGGGCGTCCGCGGAGATTGTCACCGCTTCCTGATCTCGCAAGTCCTGAGAGAATGGGACGCCAGGTACGTCGGAGTAATCGCGTTCTGTAACGCCAATCCGGCCCCGTAGGCGCAAGCGATCCGTGGCGTAGAGCGCATTTGCTTCTGCGCCCGTGGTGTCGAACTCGACGCGTTCAGCTGCGGTTGCACCGGTCTGGCCGCCAATGCTGAGGCGGCTTTCGCGTTGATTTTGATGCGTGACTGATCCGGCCACCGCGAAATTGGAAGCGACATCTACTTGGCCAAATCCGCGCACGCCATATTCGGTTGCGCTTTGATTGCCGAGATCCAGATACTCTTCATGACGCACCGATGCATCGAAACCGATGCGATGACGCGACCATGTAGATGCAGCCGAAATTGACGGCTGGATCGCCAAGACCGTATCCGACGTCTCGTTCACATCTGTCAGAAAAACGTTGCTCGTGGAGACCGCGCTGACCAGGAGAATGGGGCGGGCCTCAAACGCGCCCAAACGGACCGGAACCGGATCGATGCCCGGATAGGAGTGCGCGTTTGCAGCTGTATAGCGATTGCGGACAAAAAATGCACCCGCATCCGGCGCCGAAACGGTAGCACCGCTGTAATAGCTACGATCTGCGACTTGAGCGAACGCATATGTCGAACTGCTAAGCATAAGGGCCGCGATTGCGGCGGACGTATATTTCGACATTGGTTTTCTACCCCTTTGACCAAACTTAAGGGTGATTTGGTTTGACGCGCCCACCCCCGAAAGCGTGTGTGTTTAGAAGAAGCGCTCCAGGACACGGATGGTGTCGCCGGGTTGGACATATGTTGTCGGGGTCAGTTCGACCCGCCGCTCTTCGGTATCATTAAAGCTCTTGATTGCGATGACCTTGCGGTTGGCTCGGTGTGAAAAGCCGCCAGCGGTTGCGATCGCATTCAGCACCGTGAGGCGGTTGGTATACGGATATTCTCCAGCGCGGCTCACCTCGCCGAGAATGTAAAACGGACGGAAGGTCATGATTTCCGCTGTGACACGAGGAGATTTCAGGAAGCCTTCGCTGAGGCGTTGTTCGGTAATACGCTGGAACTCGGTAACAGTCAGGCCAGCGGCTTCAATGTCGCCAATCAGCGGAAATGAAATCGTGCCATTGGATGCAACCGTATATTGGTTGGAAAGGTCATCATGGCCAAACACGGTGACGCGAAGCTGATCGGCCGGGCCGAGGCGATAATCGCCGTCATAGGCCGCGTTGACTGGCGCGTCTGGTGTTCCTGAGGGTGCCTGTGTTGTCACAGTCGATTGGCAGGCCGTCGCGAGGCCAAGGCACAGCGCACAAAAGATTAACTGGATGATGCCCTTCAACTCTCTGGTCATTATGAGGCCTCCCGTGCCTGGAATTGGTTGGTTAAAAAGGACATTTTATCGCCTTCGATTTTAACTGCCGTCAGTCTGCCTGTAAAGTAAGCGCCTGTGTCGACATTGACGCGCCGATGGTCGGAATAAGGCGCATTTACGGGCGAATGACCGTGCACGATGAACAGGTCTTCCTTGTCCTTCGCGTTCAAAAACTCATCACGGATCCACATTCGATCTTCGTCCGTCTGTTGTTCATAGGGAATACCGGGTTTCACACCGGCATGAACAAACCCATAAGGTCCAATCTTGTGGCTGACGACCAGCTTCTCGAGAAATTGGACGTGTTGATCGGGAATGGTCTGCACGAGTTCTTTCTGAATCTCCTGCCATTCGTCCACGGCGTTTACCGATTTGGGTGGAGAAATGCCGTAGGAGATGAGCGTTTCACGGCCACCAAAATTGGCCCAGTCCGGACCGATCTTGTGATCCTGCAGAAAGCGCAGCATGGCCTGCTCGTGATTGCCTTTCAGGAATACGGTTTCGAACGTATCGTCACGACCCAGCTCGATCAGGGTGCTGAGCACTTCGCGAGACTGGAATCCTCGATCAATATAGTCGCCCAGAAAGACCAGATGCGGACGGTTGGGGCTGGAGCGGCTATCGTCGACGATGACGTCGATGAGGGCGTGCAGCAAATCCGCCCGGCCATGAACGTCGCCAATGGCATAGACCGGTGACTCGATCGGAAGTTCCGGAGCGTGGATGATGCTGTTTTCAAAATGGTGATGCGCGCGAATGGCGGTGTCGCGGCGGTTCACATCGCTCAGGCGTTGAAACCGCGCTGAGGTCTGCGCAGGTTCAGTCGTGCTTGTCACACCGCCTGCACCCCTGCCAGGCAGGGCTGGAAGCGCCGCAAAAAGCCTCGCGAAAAACCCCGTCAATTTATCAAACAGATAGGTCATGCATAACTCTAATCTTTCGCACCGACGCGAAAACCAATCGATTGGGTCTGAAAACCGTCCCCTGTGTCCCGTTTGCAAATAATATACCAGATTTCTCGCCCCGAACTAAGTCGAGACGATGACAATTATTGAGAGGAAAGAAGAAAAAAATCAAATGCTTACGATTGCGCCACTTATGCGCGCTTTTTTTGCATCAGTTTTTTGTCCACAGGCCCGTCTATTTGGAGGGGGATTCCGACCTCGGGCCCGATAGAGAATGAAATTCGCCTATCACGCGAGCAGATAAATCAGACTCACCCAGAAGACGAACGCTCGGCGATTTTCCGAGCGCCGCGACTAATGATCAGGTCAATCAGATCTGCCTGTGAAAGGCGCGCCATATCGGTCGTGCTGGCAAGGTTCACCTGCCGCGCCATCTTTTTCAGCTCAGCAGGCTTGAAGGCTTGGAACAGTTCACGAGCTTTCTCGGCGCCGTGTTGAGAGATCAACTCGAGCGGATTGACGATATCCACCATATCGGATGCTTCGAAGCTCACACTGACCGGTAGGGCTTTTATGATCCGATAGGTCATTTCAGGATTTGCGGCGAGTTCCGACCTCAAGGCCCCAAGAAATTTGTCGATCACTTCGAGCGGATCATGTTGGTCAGTCATCTTGTGGCTTCCTCGCAGTTTCCCGGTAGGTCTGGTCTGTAACAGGCCGACCTTACCAATTTGAGACCATAGTCAGTTCTGTGCCCGCATTTCAATCTGCATTTGGGCAGCAAGTCACACCTGTTGAACATGGACTTTTGCCGAGGCTCATGATCAAACGCCGCCAGAAGATTTGAAACTGCGCTTTTCGGAGACGAATGATGCCAAAAGGACTGGTAACTCTATTCGGTGGGTCTGGGTTTATCGGAAGATACACGGCTCGCAGCCTGGTAAAGGCGGGCTATCGCGTCCGGGTTGCAGTTCGCCGCCCGCATTTGGCTGGTGATGTTCGCCTCGCAGGTGCGCCGGGCTGGGTCGATATCGTCCAGGCCAATGTCCGGCACCGCCAATCCGTCGATGCCGCGCTGGAGGGAGCAGATGCGGTCGTAAACCTGGTCGGCATTTTATACGAAAAAGGCCGTCAGAGCTTTGAAGGTGCGCAGCGCGATGGCGCGATCAACATTGCCGAAGCGTGCGCTGCAGCTGGGGTCGATAATCTCGTGCACATCTCTGCGATCGGCGCCGATCCGGAGGCGAAAGCGGACTATGCCGAAACCAAGGGTGAGGCCGAGGCGGCCGTTCGCGAGATTGTCCCGAATTCGACCATTCTGCGCCCATCCATTGTGTTCGGCCCCGAAGACGAGTTCTTCAACCGCTTCGCTGCAATGTCGGCGCACCCGTTGACGAATGTCTTGCCGGTTCTGCCGGCAATTGGCGGCGGCGAAACCAGATTCCAGCCTGTTTATGCGGGTGATGTTGCAGACGCCATTGTGAACGCAATCGATCGCGAAGACGCGAATGGCAAGACCTATGAGCTCGGCGGCCCGAGCGTCTACACGATGAAAGAGCTGTATGCCTTTATCGGCGAGACGATTGATCGCAAACGGTTTGCTTTGCCATTGCCATTTTTTGTGGCCAAGCCACTCGGGCTGGCTTTTGGCACAGCCTATCGGTTCATCTGGCCGTTTTCGTCCGGTATTTTGGGGGCGCCGCCGATTACAGGCGACCAGGTCGAAATGCTGAAATCAGATAATGTGGTTTCAGAGGACGCGCTGACCCTGGCTGATCTTGGCGTCACGACGCTGGAAACGATCGAGGCAATGGTACCAAGCTACTTGTATCGCTTCCGGCCTTACGGACAGTATCATCAGAAAAGCGAGAGCGCCTGAGCCGCCCTCGCTTTTTGAGATTTGTCAGTAATGAGCCGCGTTAAGCGCGCGCTACTTCCAGAACCATACGCGTGGCATCGGTCAGATCGATTTTGTCTTTTGATGCTTCCCATTTGATTGGGCTGCGATAGACCCAGAAAGCGCCATCTCGGTTGTGCTGGGAATTGTTGACCTGTCCGACGCTGGCAAATAGATCGAAGAATGCGATTTCGCGTCCGGTTTTGGTGTCCACAATCACGGTGTCTTCCGGGATTTTAGTCTCGAGATCACACCAGAACATTACGCGTTCAGCTTTGGCTTCACGGTAGCCAAACATTGGCGCATTCGACTGTTTGAGGCGAACATCCTGAAAGCGCTGCAGCAATGTTTCTGCATCTGCCTCGCTCTGGCAGGTGGCCCATGCCTCATGGGTCATAACCGGCTCAACTGAAATGCCTTCGGGTGCGCCGATAAAGTCCAGGACCTTTTCGAAGTTGCGGGCACGATAGACGAATTTCCCGCCTTGCTCTTCGTAGCGAAGATTCTGTTCCTGGCTAAGCGCCGTGACCAGTACCAGAGCGCC
>JANSXJ010000345.1 GCA_024743015.1 Hyphomonas sp.
ACGATCACGACGAGGCGGTCTTGATAATTCTCCATGGCCGTGAGCAGCTCCGCGATGGCTTCACCGCCAAAATCCTTGGGACTGCTTTCTACCGCGAGCGTGTAGGCTTCATCGATGAACAGAACGCCGTCCAGGGCCGACGCGATCACGGCCTTCGTCTTGGGGCCGGTTTCACCGATATACCGGCCAACCAGATCAGATCGCGTAACCTCGACCAGATGGCCTTTTGCAATGACGCCGTGGTCCTTCAGTATCTCGGCCATTATCCGTGCGACCGTGGTCTTTCCGGTCCCCGGATTGCCGGTGAACACCAGATGCTGGGACGCGGCCTTCACCTTCAGGCCTTTGGCCGCGCGCGCAGCGTTGATCTTGGCCTTACTCGCAATCTTGCGAACCTGATCCTTGGCGGATTTGAGACCGACAAGGCTGTCCAGCCTGGTCTTCATGACATTCCTTCCAAACATCTCCGCCTCCTATTTCGGGAGATCGCCGGGCGCGGCGGCCCATTCATCGGCCGGCGCAAACGGCGTTCCCGGTCCCTGACGGGTCAGCGTGTCGATCCGGTCATCGCAGGCGGCGAGCCGGGCCTGCGCGGCCAGCGCCTCTTTCTTGCCGTAGATCGCCGCGATGTCGTGGCGCTCGCCGAGGTGCTCGAAAATCAGGTGATAGGACTCGCCGTAGTATTTTTTCGGGCTGATGACCCGGCCCTTGCGGCCTGCCTGCCGAACTTCGAGTTCCAGCTTTTCCCGCTCCCACTCCTTGTCATCATGCTCGATGACAGCAAAGCTGTGCGGCAGGTCACGGTCGAACTTGCGGCGGCGCCAGCCTCCAAAGATGGTGAAGTGTTCCGCTGTCAGACGAACGCGGGTGGTGTTTTTGTACGAGCCCTGGAACGACCAGCGCAGCGCCGGCCGCAAAATCAGCGGCACGGCAATCGCCGCACCCCAGAGCCAGCCTGCCGGATCGGCCATATGCGCGGTCTCTTTCAAGGTGAGGTAGAGACCGGCCACCGTCGCAAGCTCGGTCGTCCAGTCGGCCATCTTTGCGCCCAGCGGGGTCAGAGCCCGAATCTCAATATCGAACCGGGGATTGCCCTTGCGGTCGTAGCGCAGCGTAGTGCGGGGCTGTTCCTTGAATGTCTTGGCTGTTTTCTTGGGTGTTTTCTTGAAAAACATGGTCATCCTCGAAAGTTTGAGTGGTTGCTGCTAGGCTGTGCCTGAGCTTGTGACCTTGAGGATGGCAGGCAGAGGCGGCGCGATTCCTCGCGCGTTCCTCGTGAAGACCGGTGCGGGAGAGGGATGGCCTATACAGAGGAACAGATCGGCTATTTGCGGGACGCGCTTGCGCGCTACCGCGATATGGAGGGGCGCAACTTGCGGCCGCTGCCGTGGAAAAGCGTTCTCGACCGTATCCTGATGGCTGATGCCACCCGGCACGAGTATCCGGAGGACGGGTCGCTACCGGAGTTCAAGGAAGAGGCGCTGCGCCGCTTCGCGAGCGGCACGAGCGTGCTGAGCGAGGATAAGCTCGACGATCTGAGAACGTTTTTCACCGCCGAAGGCTATCTGCAAACGCGCGACATGGAGGTAGCGGGCTGGTCACTGCCGGCAGCGCTTGCCCTCTCGGCGCTCTTCGCCCGCAAGGCTCTGCCCGAGGGGCATCTCGACGCGCTTAACGGCGAATACGAAGCAGTCTTCCAGCCCGAGGCCGGCCCGGACTGGGTGCGCACCTGCCATGATCTGACAATCACGCCGGTGGCGGGCACGCCGGTTGCCAAGGTGACGCGCGGGACGATCACGTTTCCCCACGAGGTGAGCGACATCGCGGCCGCAAAAAGGCAGAAGGCGCATAAAATCCATCGCAGCACCGGGTACTGCGCGGGCGATGCGCTCTCCGGGATCATGCTGATCATCCGGGATGATGTCATCGAAAGGGCTGAGCTGATCAATATCACGCGCCTCGTGCCCGGCACCAAGACGAATGGTGCCGGAGAGTTCGAGGCCGAGGTGACGGTGCCGAGGGCATTGGAAGAGGTGAGCGCTTTGCAGGAGACACCGGCCAGGGCCGCGCCGGCGCGGCGGCTTGTCTTCACACGAAGCAAGACGAAGGACGCGGGTCATGGCTGAAACCCCGGAAACGCCCATCGAGGCTGCGGCGCTTGAGACGCTGACCGGCGGCCGGACCGAATTGCCGGTGGACGCCACGACCGGGGATCGCAATGCCCAGCTCCTGATCGACTGCATCAAGGCGGTGGTGGCGATTGATCCGGCGTTTTTTTTCGAGGGCGAGATCAATGTGAACTGGGCTGATCCCAAGACGGGCCTCACGCTTCTGCATCTTGCCGCAGGCTATGCCGATCGCGAGCTTTTTCGGTTGCTTCTGGCTCATCCGGACACGGACTACACCGTGCAGGACGGCAGAGGCCGCTTTGCCTCAACCATGGCCTTTGTCCATGGCGGGGATGTCGCCATGGGGCGGCTGCTGGTCAAGAAACAGGGCGATCAGGCCCGTGAGGCAGGGCTGATTCTATATGGTCCCGGCGCCGGTCATATCCGGCTTGATGATGATGACGGTGGCGATATTAAGTAAAACGTAAGGTTGTATTTTTGATTGAAATAGTAAAAATATAGTGCAATCATATTTTAATGTTTATTAGAATCTTTTTTATAGCAATTTCTGCTATATTTATTGGACTTTTTACGTCATCTTTGCTTGTGCATTCAGCAAATGTGCCGCTGTCGGAGATTTATTCACTGAGTAACGCCGAGCGTGCCGCAAGAGGATTCGTGCGTCTTGCCAAATCGACTCTATCAAATAGGGATGATCGATATTGTTGCGCTGAAGTGAAGAATAAGGAACGGCTTTTCCTGTACAGAGTCGATGCAGATGGCGGCATAAATATCAAAAGTATTGACAACTTGGATGATACGGGTCTAAGCGGGCGGATAGAAGATTACAATACTCTCAACTCGGTACGAGGCGCAGCTTTTCCATTCTTTGGTGTAAGGCACTTCGATGGCGAGCGTTGGCAGCAGCGGTTCTTTTATTCACGGGAGTTCGCAAAAAAGAATCCTTTCGCACTTCTAAGGCTTCTTGCGCCCCAGATTAAGCATGGCATTCGTGATGATGGATTGTCAGTTCCCGCACTGCTGAAAGTGTTAGGCCATCGGAGCCTTTCGATGACCTGTGGGAAGGCCTCGGCCTTCATGAAGCAGGTGCTTGAACAGGCGGGGGTGAAGGCTCGTGTCGGAACAAGCCTGACACTTGAAAGCTGGAATCAATACGATAATGGGCATACCTTTCTGGAGGTTTACTTCCCCGAAATTACAAAATGGGGCGTTGTCGATGTGGATGCCGAAAGGTACTTTACTCTACCGGACGGATCACCGGCATCGATCCTCGACATTGCCGTTGGGGGCATTCAGTCAGTTCAGGTGAACGACCTGACACAGGATGCGTTTCTCGATTATTCCGGTTTTGTGAGCGGGCAGTTTTACGGCGAGTATGTCCGAGAAAATCTTTCTTCCTGGTATGGAAGGGTATTTCAGGCTGTCGGCATTTTCGACGAACAGAGGCGCAAATATCTGTTCATATCCGACGATCCCGAAGCGATTCGCCGGATAGAAAGCTATAGTCCCAGCTACGTTGCTGTTTCACGGGAAGAAATATCCGAGCACTTCTATTGATCATGCTGGATGCAAATTGGCAGCTTCCAAACCCTTCTCCGGCTGAGAGCGTAGACTAAACTTGACCCAACGTCCCAAGGAACAGGGACGCGAAGGCGCCGGTCTTGTCGAAATACTCGACGCGCTGCAAGATCATCGGATGCAGTCCCGCCCAGATGACGAGCTGTCGTTGCTGCGGATCGCTTCTTGCAAAGAGCCGGGCGACCTCATCGGGCGTTGCGAGATCGTAAATCTCCGCCGCATCGGTCCGGCCTGTCAGACCCTTGGCGCGCTGATCCGCGCCGACCTCGCTTTCTCGCTGCACGAGCACGCGGGTCTTGCCGAGCCGGCGGGAGATATATTCCGTGGTTTTGAGATCGACATTCCCGAAGGCCTGAAAGATTCCGGCATTCGCAGCAAAGC
>JANSXJ010000504.1 GCA_024743015.1 Hyphomonas sp.
CTGGTACAGCCCGCCAAAAGGGCAAACGTTACGAAAACAACAGCGCGCATAAACAATTTCCTTCGCTGGACTCATAATTCTCAAAGCTGTTTAGTCCTATATAGGTTCGCATAGAATAGCGAGTGTCGGTCTGATGACCAATGGTAGAAACTTTGATAATTTTGGGGCGAGCACGCTCCCGGATGCATTTTCGGAGATGAATTCCGAAACGCTGCAGGTCATGGCAGGAAATTTGATGCAGGCGCTGCAGGAAGCGCAGGGCCTCTTGACCGACTCCCTGAATGGCGTGGATTTGCGTCCGCCGGCACCCGGCCAGGCCGACCCTTATGGCGGACTTGAAGCGCAGGCCAAGATTGGTGCCGCACTCATCCGCAATCCGGAAAAGTCCGGGCACGCGATGATGACGCTTTTCCAGGGCTGGATGAACCTGTTCCAATCCATGGCCAGCGGCACACCTTTGCCCAAGGATCGCAGATTTGCGGATCCGGAGTGGGACGCCAATCCGACATTCAATTTCATGCGCCGGGCCTGGATGCTGAATGCCGAATGGCTGCAAGGTCTGGTCGACTCGGTGTCCGATGATCTGGACGACACAACCAAACTAAAAGCGCGCTACTATCTCAGCCAGTTTGTCGATGCGATGTCGCCAACAAACATGCTCGCCACCAACCCGGCAGCCATTCGTGCGATGATCGAAACCAATGGTCAGAGCGTACTGGAAGGGCTGCGGAATGCGCGCGGTGACCTGCAACGGGGCGACGGTCGACTGGCGATCTCTCAGACTGACGAAGACGCTTTCGAGATCGGCAAGAATGTCGCGACGGCCAAAGGCAAGGTGGTCTTCCGCAATAAGCTGATCGAGGTGATCCACTACAACCCAACGCGCAAGAAGATGCACAAGACGCCGATGCTCATCTTCCCGCCCTGGATCAACAAGTTCTACATTCTAGATCTGCAGCCCGAGAATTCGATGATCCGTTGGCTACTTTCCAAGCGGGTCAACACATTCGTTGTGTCCTGGCGTTCTGCCGATGACGAAACCAAGGATTACACCTGGGACGACTATATCGAACAGGGCATTCACGCGGCGCTCGACGCGGTGACGCGGGAAGCGGGCGTGAAGAAGGTCAACACGGTCGGTTATTGCATTGGCGGCACACTCCTCTCCAGCGCGCTCGCCCATATGGGTCAGACCGGCGACAACCGCATCAAGTCGGCAACCTATTTCGCCTCGCAGTCAGACTTCGATCTGGCGGGCGAACTCAAAATCTTCACGCAGGACGATTCTCTTGCACAGATCGATCAGGTGATTGAAGAGCATAACGGCATCATGCCAGGCGAAATGATGGGCGAGACGTTTAACTGGCTCCGCCCAGCCGACTTGGTCTGGCGCTATGTGGTCGACAATTACATGATGGGTAAACAGCCCCGGCCTTTCGACTTGCTCTATTGGAACGCAGATCAAACCAACATTCCTGGGCCGACGCACAAGAAATATCTGAAAAATTTCTACAACAAGAACCAGCTTTCTCGTGGCAAGTTCAAGGTGCTCGGTGACCCAGTATCGATGTCTGACATCAAGATCCCCGTCTTTATCCAGGCCGGACGGTCCGATCATATCTGCCCCTGGCACTCGATCTACAAAGGGGCGCAGAATTTCGGTGGCCCCGTCCGGTTCACGCTCGCTGGCTCGGGACATATTGCCGGTGTGATCAATCACCCTGACGCCCAGAAGTATCAGCACTGGGTCAATGACGACCTGCCTGAAAATCCGGGTGGTTGGCTATCCGGCGCCGAAGAGCTGCCGGGGTCCTGGTGGCCCAGCTGGTGGGAGTGGCTGAAACCGCTCTCGGGCAAAAAGGTCGACGCGGTCAAACCCCGCAACCACAAGCTCGGGTCGGCACCGGGGCAGTACGCCGCCCTGAAGCTCAACGACATTGCCGCCGGGAAAAAGCCAGCCGGACCTTATTCCGATGGGACCATGCCGACGCCGGGAAAGCCGATGAAAAAGAAAAAGACCAAGCCAAGTTTCCGCATGCCTGCAGGCTGGCAACCGCGAGACTAACGCTTCGCTAGTGCGGGCGCGAATAGCAACCCCAATGCCCTTGCATGTTGAGACTCCAGGCGAGCGCGGTTGCAAAAATCTGTGCCTGTGCGTCCAGAATATCGTTTTCGCGATAAGTGTTCCAGTCGCCGTTCCAGGTACCGTCTGCGTATTGGAACAATCCTGAGTATGGCCCTGCCGGATTGACGATGCCCGCCTGTCCTC
>JANSXJ010000417.1 GCA_024743015.1 Hyphomonas sp.
CCACCGGGCAGGCCTGCCAATCGATCGAACGCATATACGTCGCCAAATCGATACATGATGCCTTCCTCGAAAAGCTCGTCGAAAAAGCCAAAGCGGTCCGGCTCAATTGGCCAGACATTGGGGCTGGCGAGATCGGTCCAATCATATTTGCCGACCAGGCCGATACTCTCCAGCGCCATATCGATGACGCCGTGGAGAAAGGCGCGCGCGTTTTGACCGGAGGACAAGTAGAAAGGCATGGCGGTGGACGGTGGCTGAAACCAACCGTCCTGACCGACGTCACGCACGATATGCTGGTGATGAGAGAGGAAACGTTCGGCCCAATCCTCCCAGTGATGGCATTCGACACCGTGGATGAAGCAATTGGTCTCGCCAATGATACAGAATTCGGCCTGTCCGCAGCGGTCTTTGCAGGCACGCTTGAAGAGGCCGAGCGCGTCGGACGCCAGATCGAGGCTGGCGGCGTGTCCCTCAATGATGCCGCGCTGACCGCGCTTTTCCACGAAGCCGAAAAGCACAGCTTCAAACTGTCAGGCATGGGTGGCAGCCGGATGGGGCCCGCCGGGTTTCAACGCTTCTTGCGTCGCAAGGCCTTAATTGCCAATACAGGCAAACCTGCTCCGATCGGAGCGTTTGCTGAGGACGCCCCTTGACCCAATCCATACGCCTGGACGTCAATTCGCCATTGGGTGAGATCGTTCTGAACAAGCCGGAAAAGCGAAATGCCCTCTCTGTCGACATGTGGGCGCAAATCCCGCAGCTGGTGACAGACGCGACGAATGATCCAGACGTCAAAGTCGTGATCATCCACGGCGGTGACGCGGGTGCATTTGCAGCAGGTGCGGATATCTCAGAGTTTGAAGAGATATATGCCACGCGCGAAAGTGCCAAAGCTTCGGGAGATACGATTGCGGCAGCGCTGGACGCTGTGGAGGCATGTCCAAAGCCGACGCTGGCCGCGATTGAAGGTGCCTGCGTTGGCGGCGGCGTCAGCCTCGCAATGGCGTGTGACCTTCGCGTTGCCAGTGCGGGCAGCAAGTTTGGTGTCACACCCGGCAAACTCGGTCTCGTCTATCCCGCTGGCGACACCAGACGCCTGTTACAAGCGATTGGACCCGGGGCCACGAAGGATATTCTTTTCACCGGGCGCATCTTTCCTGCGGAAGAAGCCAAGTCGATGAAGCTCATCGATCGCTTGTCGGCCAAAGGAGAGGCCCTAAGCGAAGCACGTTCATTTGCGGAGCAAATCGGCGCGATTTCTCAATGGTCCACGCGCGCCACGAAAAGCATGATCAAGGGTCTTCAAAGCGGCTGGGCAGACTCGGATCCTGGCGCAGCAAATCTGTTTCTCGAAGGGTTTTCCAATCAGGACTTCAAAGACGGTTATCGGGCTTTCCTGGAGAAACGCCCACCGAACTTCACATTCAAATAGTCACCACTCATAGCCCGACGGCAGGGGCGGTTTCCCAAAGACGCCTTCAAGCGCTGCTGCGACCCGCAAGGTTTCGCGATCCTCGCCTTCTGGTCCGATGACTTGAACAGAAAGGGGACGCCCATCCTGACTTAACCCACTGTATATTGCTGTCGCGGGCAGGCGCGCAAAGTCCGCCCAGGCGGTGAAATCAGCCTGGTTGGCAGGAACTTGCTCATCGAACGCAAACGCCTCCTGCGGCGCGGTTGGCGCAATTATGAAATCAAACGCGCCCCAAACCTCGGACGCCGCTTCCTTCACCTCGGTGATATGATCATACGCGGCTTGAACTTTCTCGTCCGACTGGCGCGCACCCCAGTGCAGCAAGGAATAGAACGTATCGCTTAATCCATCAGGGCGTGGACCTGTGGCGGTCACGCGATGTTCTCTCGCGCCTTCTACTTCCGAAACGAGCAGTCCTGCACGGCGGGAGCGAGAATAGTCATAGACGGGCGGCTGGAACGTAGCTGTTCTGGCACCTAGCGTCGCCAGTTCACTCACTACACGAATGAACCCGCGCGCCACATCGGATGTCAGATCTACCGCGCCAGATCCGTCCCAGATCCCAATCCGCAAGCCGTCAAGCTGCGCCGGGTCCAGAGGTGCCACCTCACCCCAATCGGCCAGCACATGCATGGCCCGCCAAAGCATCGCGACATCTCGAGCGAGTGGCCCGACATGATCAAGCGTCGTCGAGAGCGGAACAACGCCCTCGTCCGGAACCAAACCTGTCGTAGGTTTATGCCCTTGCACGCCGCAATAAGCGGCGGGGATGCGTACGCTTCCCATCGTGTCCGTCCCAAGCGCGACATCACACAGCCCAGCGGCAACTGCCGCACCTGATCCTCCTGAAGACCCGCCCGGCGTTAGGTCAGCGCTCCAGGGATTGAGTGTGCGTCCATAGGCTTCATTGTCGGTCGTCGCGCCGAGAGCGCCTTCGTGCATATTCACGGTGCCGAGCAACGAACCCCCTGATTTTCGAATCCGTTCGATAACCGGCGCGTCCGAAGCTGCGACGCGTTCCCGATAGGCTTCGCACCCTGCGGTCAGAGGCAGACCGCTCACGGCGATATTGGATTTCGCTGCCCAGGCGAGCCCATCGCCGACAGGCTCTGCTGTCAGATCAACAAACGCATTCAGAACCGGATTGAATCGGTCAATTCGGGCGCGATAATCAGGTCGGCTCATTTGAATCGCTCGTCGATGAGCCGGATCGGTTTCTGCCTGACTTCCGTTTGTGTCAGGGCGGCGAGACCGCCGGGTTCAGACAGTTCAATCCCGCAATCGATGCCAATTTTCTGCTTCAGCAAAGCGCGATATTTGTCAGCCTCCTGCTCGGTCAGCGGTCCTTTGACTTCAGCGCAGACGATAAATTCGTCACGTCCCGCAGCGTCTCTTTCCGCCTTGCAGATGAACTCGCCGGCGAAGCTGCTAACCTCTTCCAGGAGCGGTCCCATGGCTTGTGGAAAGATGTTGATGCCGCGAATCTTGACCATATTGTCGGAGCGCCCGAGGAAGCCCTCAATGCGCTTGAAATTGAGGCCGAGCGAAGACTGACCGGTTTTGACTTTCGTGACATCATGCGTGTTGAAACGAATGATCGGATAGACATCATCCTTGTACAGGCAGGTGCAGACCATATCGCCCTGCTCACCATCAGTTAGCAACGCGCCTGTGTCGATATCGCAGACTTCGAGATATTGAGCATCTTCCATGACGTATAGGCCATCGCGGTCAGGGCCTTCACCGGCAATGCATCCGGTGTCTCCGACGCCGTACCAGTCAAAGCACTCGACGCCGCCCC
>JANSXJ010000490.1 GCA_024743015.1 Hyphomonas sp.
AGGCTTCACGCGGCGGCTCGGTAATCCAGAAGGCTTTCGGGGCGCTTGCGCCCTTGGGATAGTCACGGCGCAGTTGCGGAAAAACACCCAGCAACTGCGCGTGATCAAGCTTTTTCAGCCTTTCAACATCGCCGTCTGTGTAAACGGGTACGAACGTCCAATACTGAGGATCGTCGCCATCCTTCCAATCGACAATCTCGTAAAACTCATGGAAATAGAGCTGCCCGCACGTCCGGCACTTCAGCAGTTTCCGCCACCAATGGCTTGTGTCCTCGAACATCTCCACAAGCTCGAATCGTTCCAGCCAGCTACGCGGCACGATACGCTCGGGATGATCCCAAAGATCGCATTGCTTGGGCGGTCTCAATGCCTTTGGCCCCCACGGCCCTTTCCCCTCGCCCTGGACTTTTGACGACAGTTTCATCAGGCGATTGTAATGCGGGTAAAGCCAACTCCAATCCCAGCGCGTCATCGCCATGCTGAGAACATGGCCAAGTCCATACAAGAGCCAGCTAAGTACCCGCGTCATTAACATCTTCCTCACTGGGCGGCGACGATTCCTCATTGTTCCGATAGGGTATAGTATAGCGAGAGATGACGTAGAGGCCACGCCCTACGGGCACGCCGTGGCTCAGCGTCCCAGATCAGGATCGTGGTCCTTGCCTTTGCCCTTGCCGGGTCCCTTGTAGGTGTGGCCACGGTTTTTAAAGACGGACTTGAAGTTGCGGCCACCGGAATCGCCCCCGCCGTCATCATCACCGCCGCTGCGGCCGTCATCGGCGGCCTTGGCGAATGCCTTTGCGATATCGGGATAGTACCGGTCATCGTGATCACGCGGCTTGTCTTTTTTGCCCTTCCGGTCCGGCGTCCTATCGACGCTGCCGCGACCGGTGTCGCGGCGCTCGGTCTCACGGCTTTCGCGCAAAAGCCGCGTGTCCAGGGACTGCCGTTCGCGCTGCTCAACGCGCGCGAGAGCATGCAAACGGCGGGTGATCTCAAGGGTCTGCATCTGGTGGCGCTGCGCCTGCTGACGCTGCTCGGCCTTGTGGCGCTCAGCAAGGCGAGCCTTCTCCTGCTCGTGCTTGCGCTGACGCCTTACGTCCTGCTGGACGCGCAGCGCGCGGACAAGAAAATTCATGCCGGTCACGCGCCCCAGAAAACCGGCTAGCCCCGTTGGCCGGTTCTGGTCCCGGCTACGCTGAAGGCGCTCCATCGCATCGCGAAATGTGCCTTCGAGACGGCGCTTTTCATCATGTTGCCGGGCGGCAAGCTTCAGGGTCTCGGCAGCCTGCCGGGCTATCAGCGCGGCGTTCTGCTTCTCAAGCGGCTGGCGTCGCTGCGCCTGCCTTACCTTGAGCTGTTCGCCGCGATCCTGCTTTTCAGGATCGGACTGACCACGCGAGCGCTCGAAATCCTCACGCGCCTTGCGGCGCTGCGCGGCCTGCTGCCGTGCATCATTGACGGATGGAAGCTTGTCCGGCGGGAAGTCCTTTTCGAGGAAGGCTCGCACGTCCTTCGTGCGGACGGTCTTATCGTCGATCAGCTTGGGCAGCGCGTTCATCTCGCCATAGCGATCGACGAGCACGTAGGGCCGCTTGCCGTTTGCGAGAATGTAGCCGTGCTCTTCGAGTGCCCGCACGAAGGCCTTGGCGCTGTCGCTCTGCCGCCAGGCGGCGGTGACCTCGCCGGTCCGCTGCTCTTTGGTGAGGCCGGTACGATCCTGCTGCGCCTTCTCGTAGAGGGAGAGCTGATCGCCTTGCTGGCGCTCGTCACCCTCGCGGTAGTAGCCGTCCGGCAGGCGCAGCTCATGATCGCGGGCAAACTCGCGCGTCACCGCCATGAGCTTTTCCCGGTCGTAGGAAAGCTGCACGGCCTTTCCGTTCTCGGCATCGATCCGCGACCAGACGACATGACAATGCTCTCGGCCGTTCTTGGTGTGGAAGACGACGGCACGCGGCTGATCGTCGAGTCCGAGCCGATCCTCGACGCGGGCGATATAGTCTTCGTACTGATCACGGGTGAGCGGCCCCTGCCGGGGGTCGGGATTGATCGACAGGCTGTAAAGATACTTTTGGCACCGGGTCAGCGCGTGCGCTTGTGCCTCCCATTCGGTAACAGCGCCGTGCAAGTCGCGGGCAACAGCGCCGCGCACGGATGCCAGCTCGACCTGCTCATTGTCATGGGCATTGAGCAGGTGGGTGGCCAGGTCTTGGCCCGATGCGCGCTGACTGCCGAACGGGATCATGGTGCCCGCCCCATCGCTGCGAGAATCGCAGTGCGCAGAATGGCGAGGTCCTGTTGCGCTGCGGCGATGATCGGCGCGATGTCTTGTCCGCCTTTGCAGCCATTATGATCCGGGCCGCTCTGCGGCTGCGGATCGGCGTCGTTGCCATCGCCGGTATCTTTGGCGATCTCATCGAGACGGTCACGAAT
>JANSXJ010000261.1 GCA_024743015.1 Hyphomonas sp.
ACGCTACGCCCCGTTATGGCACATAGAGATGAGGTTATGGTTCAGCTGATCGCTTGAATTTTATCGAATTTTATCCGAGTTCGGCAGCCGTTTTGAAGACCCGTCCACGCCATCCGGATCGATCAAACGGGCTCCACTGCCCTTCCGGCTGGGCCAGACGGTCAGCGACCGCAACCATGACCAGAGGGTTGACGCCGAGGCCGACATGGCTGGCGGGAACAACGATGTTTTCCGTCTGGTGCCCTTTGGTTGGACACTGCACCGAGCCACGCCAGGAGACCACGCCGTCAGTTTTGGTCAGGATGGATGTCGTCGGCACCGGCGGCGCCGCTTCGAGGTCGCGGTAACGACCTTCCATTTCGGGCTTCGTCTGTTTGCCATTGATCGCTTCAAACAGGCGGCTGGGCGCGGAATGGCGTCGATCATTGCTGATTGGGCTTCCCAGAGACACGACAAGGCGGACAATATCGGGATGCATCTTGGCCAGTTCGCGGGCAAATACGCCGCCGAGGCTCCAGCCTACGATGGAAAGCTTGTCGCCCGTCTCGTCATAGATTCGCTCAACCAGGTCCGACATCTCGCGTTCGCGGGTCTCGTTAAACTTCACGTTGCGACCAAGCCCCCAGCCATAGGCATTGTACCCCAGGTCTTTGAATAGTCGCCGCATCGGACGCGTTGAATGATCGCTGGCCATGAAGCCGGGGAGGACAAGCACAGGATGGCCGTCACCTTGAGGCAGATTGCGCATACTTTTTCGAAACAGGCTAAACGCGCCGAATTCAAAAACTGCGCGCCCTTCTGTTAGAGTCCAGAAAGGATGTGGCGGTCTCGCCATCGTTGCAGCAACCATGTTTTAGCCTCCCGTACGCCGCTTCTTTGCGGTCTGATGCACCACCATGGGTGGTATCGGTGTATCTGACAAGGCTAGAAAATGATGCCTAAATCCTTAACCGGCCTTGGCTTTCGCTTTCGAGGTCGCAGATTTCTTGGCTGAACCAGCGCGTGGTTTGCGCTTCGTTTTGGCACGCGAAGTGCCTGAAGCAGCAGCCTTTTTAGCCGCTGGTTTTGGCTTTGGAGGCGCCAAGTCTATCCCAGCGAGCTCCGCCATTTCCTTGAAACTTTCCCAGATGCATTGCGCGTAGAATTCAGGATCTTTCATGATCTCGCGGTCAGCGGTGAAGGTAATTGTCGCCTCATTGACATAGCTCTGCACCACATGGCCCAGCGCCATACCATCCAGCAGACAGAGAAGCCCTTGCATGGAAACAAGTTTTGCGCCCGCTTGATAGATCGGAACTGGCGGGCCGGGGACATTCGTCACTACAGTATTGATGACCGGCCTCGCCATGTAATTGGCGACGCCGAGGCGCGAATAGAGCTGCGCGCCCAGCGCCATGAACAGCGCCGGAGAGACCTTACTCGCCTCGGTCATTTGCCGCGCCCCGAGCGCGCTTGTCATTTCCTTGGAGCGGCTGGTCTGGTCGAAGACATATTCCATTCGTTCAATCGGGTCGGCGATATGAGTGCCCAGGGGCGCAATCATCGCCGAAACCTGGTTCCCCATTGTGTTCTTCTCGCCTTCGGTGCGCACCGAAATCGGGGCCATGGCCGTCATAGTCGTCTTCGGCAGATCATCATGATGCGTCAGATACTTGTTCAGCGCGCCACCAATGATTGTCAGCATCACATCATTGACTTTTGCCCCCTCAACCAGGCCGCGGAGCGCCTTGATATGGGCGAGCTCGAAGACCTGACCATCGACCACACGATGAGGGGAGATCTTTGTGTTGAAACGGGTTTTCGGTGCTTCTATCGCCGCTTTTAGACCGAATTCGCCGCGCACCATGCCTCGAGCGGCACGATACAGGCCCGGGACGGCTTGCGCCGACACGCCCAATTGGCGGACTGGATTGATCCACGCGCGAACATAGCCTTTGGCAAACATGCCGACGCGGTTCGGGTATTTTTCAGGCTTCCAATTGTCCGGTTCATTCGGAGGGGTGACGTCAGGTTTCGGCGTGTGCAGGGCTTGCATCAAATCAATGCCGGACATGCCGTCAATCGCAGAATGGTGAACCTTGGAGACAATCGCATAGGATCCTTTCGGGATACCCGGAATATTGTCGAGCCCCTCAACCACGGTCATTTCCCAAGGCGGACGCGACAAGTCGAGCGGTCGGGCGAACACGCGCGCCGCCTGAATGTTCAGCTGGCGCATATCTCCAGGTTTGGGAAGCGCGACGTGGCGAACATGATACTCGAGATCGAAGTCAGCGTCCTCCACCCAATATGGGTAGTCGACATTGAAGGGCACTTTGACCAGCTTTTGCCGCATCGTCTTTGAAAAACGCATCCGCTCTTCATAAAAACGCAGAATGTCCTTGAAGCGAACGAACCCACCGGGCGCAGTCGAAGGATCGTAAATCAGGATCGACCCGATATGCATGGGCGAACTGGGTGTCTCCATCGCCACGAATGAGGCATCCATGCCCTGTAATTGTTCCATCACTCTCTCCCAAGCCCCGAGCACACAGTGTTTCCCAGGCCCTTACGGTAAACCGAATAAGGAAACTATGACGCTTTGCATTCAATTTGACCAGTCTTGCTCCCTTATCAGGCGAATCTTGTGGAGCCACGAAGCGTCGCCAGCGTGAAGATTGCATGCAGCCAAGTGAAAACAGCGCTTCATATCATTTCACTCCCGCCTTGTATTAGGCGTCGGTTCACTTGCTTTGATTAGTCTCGAAACAAAATTTATTTTGACCTGAAAAGAATTATGTTAGCCCTCGCCGCTCGGGGGAAGTACAAGAGCGGACCAGTGCAGAAGAAACGTGTTCTCATATTCGTTTGCGCGATCATCTTTTTCGATGCGATCGGCTTCGGCCTACTCATGCCGATCATGCCCGAACTGCTTGCAGATGTTGCAGGTCTCTCGATCAGCGAAGGCGCAACCATAGCAGGTCTTTTACTGACCACGTTCGCGGTCATGCAATTCGTGTTTGCGCCGATCCTGGGAGGGTTGAGCGATCGCTTTGGGCGGCGCCCGATCCTGCTGATCGCACTCATGGGTTTTGCGATAGACAGCTTTATCATGGCGTGGGCGCCGACCTTGGCGTGGCTGTTCTTTGCCCGCATCGTCTCAGGGATATGCGGGGCGACCTATGCGACGGCGTATGCGTGCCTGGTCGACGTCTCCGAACCGGAAGAACGTGCCAAGTTCTTTGGCTATGCCGGGGCCGCGCTGGGGCTGGGCTTTATCTTTGGTCCTGCGCTTGGCGGTCTCCTGGGCGAAACCTGGGTCAGACTCCCCTTCATCGCCGCCGGAGTCCTGATCGCACTTGTCGCGATTTGGGGCTATTTCAGGTTCCCGGAAACCCTGGAGGAAGACAATCGGAGACGCTTTTCTCTCGCGCGTGCGAACCCGCTGGGAAGCCTGATTTCTATTGCCAAGCATCCGACCGTGTTGATTGTTCTGGGGGCCTTGTTCCTCATCCAGCTCGCCAATCACTCCTATTCGAGCATCTGGTCATTCTACACGGCCGAGGTCGCCGGGTGGACACCGTTCCTGATTGGACTTTCCGTCAGTGCCTATGGCCTCGGCATGGCGATCGTCCAGGGCGCGCTGACAGGACCTGTCATCGCAAGGTTCGGAGAAGTGCGTGCGGTCTACTTCACCGTCGTCATTGGCGTAACCTCGTTCCTGATTCTGGCCTTCGCGAAGTCGGGTTTCAGTATCTATGTCGGGATCGCGATCGGCGTGTTCTCGGCATTCTTGAGCCCAGCGCTGCAATCATTGATGACCAGCCGGACGCCAGCCGACTCGCAAGGCGAGCTGCAAGGTGCAATCACCAGCCTTTACAGCCTCGCCTCAATCATCAGTCCGGCCATCATGGCGCTGTTATTCACGGCCTATACCGACGAGACAGGATCCTATCTGCCGGGCGCGCCCTTCGTCCTCGCCGCAGGACTTATCCTGGGCGCTGCTGCGATCTTCACGGTCGCCGCGCGGCGCATGGCGCACGATCCGTTACCGCCTGCGCAAGCAAGCGAAACGGTCGCGCAGACATTTGACTAGATGCGTTCGATGATAACGGCCGGAGCCATTCCGCCGGCAGCACACATCGTGATCAGGCCGTAACGGCCACCGGAGCGCTCAAGCTCATCAAGCGCGGTGCCGATGAGGATAGAGCCGGTCGCGCCAATCGGGTGACCCAGCGCCATCGCTCCGCCATTGATGTTCACTTTCTCGCGGTCGAGATCGAGCTTGCGGATAAACCGCTCAGCGACAACTGAGACTGCTTCGTTGATTTCCCAGACATCGATATCGTTTTTGCTGAGACCGGCTTTTTCGAGCACTTTCTCGGCGGCCGGAACCGGGGCGTTCAGCATCAGGGTCGGGCAGTCGCCCATATTCGCCGTCGCGACGATCCGCGCGCGCGGCTTCCAGCCATTCTTATCGAGGGCATCCTGCGAGGCGATCAAAAGCGCTGCAGCGCCGTCCACCACACCGGAAGAATTACCTGCATGGTGCACGTGATTTATCTTGCCCTCCAGCTCGGGATATTTTTTGGTGACCATCTTGCCATAGGTGTTGCCCTGGTCATCCACCGGGATTTCCATGAACATGTTGAATACGGTCTTCAGACCCGCGAGGCTTTCCATTGTGGTGCCGGGGCGCGGGAATTCTTCCTTGTCGAGCGCAAGGGTGCCGTCAGGATTATTAACCGGGACCACCGACTTGTCGAAGCGGCCCTCGGCGATCGCCCGCGCGGCGCGTTCCTGACTGACCACAGCAAGCTGATCCACGGCTTCGCGGTCAATCCCTTCAAGGGTGGCGATCGCATCCGCGCAAACGCCCTGCTGGGACTGCGGGTGCTTCTCGCGCAGGCTCATATTGCCAGCATCGAGCATAGGCGGAACTTTTGGATCTGCCGTGGCCGACGTGTAGCTCATCATTTCCGTGCCGCCAGCGATGACGACATCTTCCATGCCCGACATTACCTGAGCCGCCGCGAGATTCACAGTGGTGATGCCTGAGCCGCAGAACCGGTCGAGCGTCACGCCTGAAGCTTTGACGTCATAGCCCGCATCCAGCGCCGCCATCCGGCCAAGGTCTGCCCCCTGTGCGCCGCGCTGCGAGCTGGTGCCCCAGATAATATCATCGACTTCCGCTGTATTCAGATCATTGCGATCGCGGATCGCTGACAGAACCGTTGCGGCGAGGTGTTGCGGGTGAAGATGCGCCAACGCGCCCTTACCCTGTTTTCCGATACCGCGTGGGGTGCGGCAAGCGTCAATGATATAAGCTTCGGCCATCTTGAATCTCCGTCAGAATGAGTATGACT
>JANSXJ010000344.1 GCA_024743015.1 Hyphomonas sp.
GAGCGGATCGCCATCTTTGCTCAGCCGTTCAAGGTGGTCAGACAGGGAAAACAGGCTTTCGGGTTTCATCGCAGCACCTCCATGCTGCGAGTGAATCATAAACCGGAAACCAAGGCGAGGTTTTTGCGGGTGTCCAGCTTGCACGAACGACCGGAATTGTGCTGCGAGCTGATCGGCTGCTCAGAGGTTTGGATGTTTGATACCGGACTTCAAGACACCGGCTGGCGTCGACGTGAGCTGACCGAACGTCGGACAGCCCTCAAGCGAGTGGCCATTCTCGCGACTCGTTGGCTACGTGAGGCGTAGAGTTGGAAGTCTCACAATGGCGTCGGCAACAGCTTGTGCGTCGAGGGCGTAGCTGACGAATGATAACTTCCGCTCCCCCATGGAATATGTTTGCTTATATTCGACCATGCCACTGTAGAGCAGCGCGGACAGCCGGTCTTCGTTCAGGTATTGGTAGAGGAATTCCGGAGTGAGCGTCGGGCCGTTCCAAAGATTCCGCTCGACAAGATCTTTTGTGCGGACAGTGGGCCCATCGTAATTGCTATCAACCGAAGCGGTCATGGTTCTGATGACGCCAGTCCGGATCATGTTTGACAGTTCTGGCAATCGCCGCACGGGATGGCCATCAACGCGCAACCCAGAAAACATTCCGTTGCCGGACACGATACATGTGGCAATCTGCTCGGAGGGGCCAACCTGCCAGCCGAGGCGCCGGTAGAGTTCCTTTTCTACAGCTGGATCCGAGAGCAAGTCCTTGATGCGGCCGAGCTGCTGCGCGCCCTTGCGCATGTGCTTGTAGGAAGTTCTTAGTTCATAGACGTTGCAAGGCAAGACCGGATGCTTGCACTCGAAGAGGAAAAGGACATTTCCATAACGGCTGATCACATCAATCTCGATCCGCTGTCCCTCCAGAACAGTTTCATACCCTTCCTTGACGTGTTCGCATCCTGCCTCGCGCAGGTTTGCTGCGACTGCCCTCTCGGCCGCATCAGAGTCCAGCGAGTCTATAAGCCGGCATTTCCCGCTGCGGACCAGATTACGGTACCAGTTCGTCATTCCAGTAATGTGTAACGGAACGAGATAATAGTCATCGCCACGCAGGATGGGCTTATACTGCAGATCATAAATGCCTGCGGTACCTGGTTTCCAAGACAGGAAGTCAAGCACGTCGTCGATATGTCCTTCCTCCACGCACCATCCGAGAAGGCGTTTGAGGTCTTTTTCCTTGAACACCGGCACCAATGATCGGTAGGCAAGCACCGGGTCATCATCAAGAAGCGGAGACAGTTGCCGCATCGCCAGGCGCGCGATGAACAGGAAGAGGCGATGAACCTTGGAGAACTCCAAGAGGGTGAGCCCGGGACGATATTCAAACCGCTTTAATTCTTCCCACGTCACTTGCTCTGTATCGACGATTTCCCGGAAATAAAATTCCTCCTCGACAGTAACAGCATCTCCCTCAAACAGTGCGCGTATCGGCGGAACGTCCGGCAGATGAAAGGTATAGCGGCTAATCGGGACGTCGAGGCGTTGCACGACACGCTCGTGGAAGCGATCAAAGAATTGATCGGCAATCGCAAATACTGATGGCGCTCCTTGTTCCACGGATTTGGCTCGCATCAGCCGGCCCTGGTCGCGGGATTGCTCATCCTGGACATATCCGAGGCGGATGCTCTTCTCGAGCTCAGGCGTAGGTGCCGAAACGAGAATTGTGCGGCCGTCCAAGCTGCAGTGATAATCGAAGGCATCGACGAGCAGTTCGGCGTCGGAGTGCCGCCGAATCTTGCAAGCTTTTACAAGCATCTTGTCAAATGTTCCGCGCATAATTTTCGTCTCAAGCGTCATGCCGAAGTGCGTGTCACGAATACCGACCTCTTCGTCGATGCAATGAATGATATAGGAGGCGCCTTCCGCCAATTCCTCGCGGGGGTAAGAGGCGATATCATTCGTGCTCCCGGTGGGGTCCGCCTCATGAGCGATCATGAACAGTGCGTCCATTCGGGCGACGACCGATTTCAAAGCGGTATCGGCATTTCGCTTCAGGAACCGTCGGAGGGTGTGATCCATGTGTCCCACCGCCGGAGCAAGCTTGGCCAGTAGTTTCATGGAATCGAGATATCTAAGCACATTGGTGGATAGTGAAAGATCTGCAGCCGCGGCTTCTAGAGCGAAAAGCGTTTTAAGCAGGTGTTGTGTCCGGTAATGGTATTTTGAAGCGCGCAATGCGCCTGAAGTCGCCAAAGCCTCCCGGGAAATGGATTGATCACAGAAAAAGCCAAGCGCGAGCCAATTCACGGCCTGCTGCGTCTTTCCGAGGGTGATCGCCAGCAGCACCAAATCGCCGACTTGAAAGAGCTCTCGCCGAAGCTTCTCAAAAAGCGATGCTCTGTCCATAGTCATCAGCGTCGGCAGCCATATGTCGGTCGTCAGCAACTCGGGCGCGACGAGTTGAAGGCGATTTCCGAGATTCCTTTCTTGCGCCATGTCGTATTAGCCTCACCTCCGAACATCTCTAACTGGCGACTTGTTGCCATATAATTCGACTTTAACTAGAAAGACTTCTTTCCTCACTCACGCGACCCCACCTGCTATCCTACAGGGCACGGAGGAGAATCGGCGAAGTTATAGTCGATTTGTCGTGGTCGCCGGGCGCACTTATTTCGGCCATTCCTTGTAGCCGTCCGGCCACAAGTCCGCACCTGCAATCGCCTTCCGGTATCCGTCTGCGAACCACCCGGTGCGATTTGTGTAGCCATTGCTTACGCTGAACACGTAGGCATCCGCCAGCTGGATCATTCGGGAATGGTGCGATCGGCAGAAGTGTACGGAATCCACGATGCGGGAGATGAGCTTGCCGTACTTCGAGTTTGTGCCTCGCGTCCGGTAGCGCGAGAATTCGGAGACCATGTTTCTAGCCTGTTGGTCATCGAGGTCGCCAATCAGGATTGCGGAACTACCTGCGCCTATCACATTGTCGACGCGTTCGACGAAGTGCATAAACGCGTGCTCAGCCGCGTTCGTCCCCGCATAGAGCTTATCCGTATTGATGCAGGCGTAAACCTTCTTGATGGCGTCCCTGTCCGACAGAATCTGGCTGAGCCGTTCGAAGATGTGGAATCTTTGCTCCGGCTCCATCCCTTTGAAGCCGCCCTTTCTACTGTAAATGAAAGAGCTGTGGAATTCCGTATCTGTGGTGAGGTCCGAGGTGCCGAAGACTTCCTCAGAAAGCTCCGTCAGTTGCGCCTCTATGGCGGCAATGTTGCTCATCGCCACGATAATGCCACCGACGATGTATCGGTGCTGCCCTTCCTTTTCGTTCGGCTTCACTTCATCGAAATACGCGACGTACATAAGTCCTACCCGCTAAATCGAGAGAGCATATCACAGCCCTTGTGGTGGAACGCAAATGGCATGCGCGAGAAGCGCCTTGAGGGGCTGGCTGGAAGACGCGCTGGAATTTGCGATAGTAGTGCGATCTTCAGCTTGCTCGCGTCATGCCTCGGCCTATCGCATCCCGCACAATACCTTGCCGATCGCTGCATTGATCCGGCGGCTCCCGTATCCACAGCTCGCCATCAGGCCCAACCGGCACATGACGAATGACCAGCGTCAGTTTTCGGGAGAGGCTGCGCGAAAACTCGGCGCGCCGCCGAAGTCGTAGAACGATGTTCCCCGAATAAGAGAACCGCAACCGTCTCAGAGCATGAATTTCCGCCCCATGCCCGAGCAAGGATTGGCGTTCTCATGTCGCGTGCTGAAGCCGAGTTTTCACACTGCTTCGGGATGGTTTGAACTACCCGGGAACGACCGAACTGCGGCGCAGAGTAGTCATTCACCTAAAGAAGGCCGAACGTCGCCATTGGAGCGCATTCGCCAAATCGAAATGCCGAATCGAAGGCCTTAAACGGGCTCAAACCTGCCCTCGAAAGATGTCGGATCGTGGCGGCAAATGTATGGACCGACTGCGTTTCGCAAGAGAGAATTTGGCTCGATAGCGGAAGTCGCTGATATGTATCCGGCCTTTTTGTCGATACGCGGATCGTGGCCTTGATGGGAATACGCACGCACTTTTGATCTCATTA
>JANSXJ010000340.1 GCA_024743015.1 Hyphomonas sp.
CCAGCTCTTATAAAATGTCGCACTCGCTCGCTAATTCGCCCGCCCTATTGTATAGTGCAGAAAAGGAGGTCAGTCATGAAACTCAAACTGATGATCGCCGCGACCGCCACAGCG
The DNA here is from genome assembly GCA_024743015.1 of Hyphomonas sp. GTDB lineage: Bacteria > Pseudomonadota > Alphaproteobacteria > Caulobacterales > Hyphomonadaceae > Henriciella. Next base: position 115 of record JANSXJ010000340.1, read on the forward strand.
CTCGCTGCTCAAACGGCTTCCGCACAGGTGTTCGTAATTGGCAAAGGCCTTGGCGGAGAATGCTACCAGAAAACCAAAGATGGCTATTCCAGTTTCAGGGCCGCTGACGAGATCTGCACGCGCGCTCTACGAGAACAGGTCATGACCCGAGAGAATCGGGCTGCCACTTACGTTAATCGCGGCGTCCTGCGTATGCGCCAGGGGAATTACGAAGACGCGCTGGCAGATTATTCAAGCGCGCTAGACTTGCAGCCTGAATTGGGCGCGGCTTACCTCAATAAGGGCGCGGCACTGATTTATCGCAAAGATTTCGATCTGGCCCTCGCAGCCTTGAACAGAGCCATCGACCTGGAGTCGCCTGATCTGTTTGCGGCGCATTACAATCGCGCCATCGCACGCGAGAATACAGGCGATGTCCCGGGAGCGTACGATGATTTCATTACCGCCCTGGAGCTGAAACCGGGTTGGGACCTGGCGGAACGCCAGCTGACGCGCTTTACGGTCGAAGATATAAGTTAAGCAGCTTCGCTTAAACGAAGCGCTTGATCTCGCGGCACGGCAACGTCACATAACGGACATGACTTACACGCCCCTGCCATTCGACGCGCAAGATGCCGCATCCCTCCTCTCTGAAGCTGCCAACGGCGCGGATGATGGAGATATCTATGTTCAACGGTCCCGGTCTGAAGGCTTCGTCTTCGATGACGGGCGCCTGAAATCTGCAACTTATGACACGACGCAAGGTTTCGGGTTACGCGTCGTTGCGGGCGAAGCGAGTGGCAATGCACATTCCGGTGAACTCTCAATCGCAGCGATTCGACGCGCGGCTGAGACGGCCCGTCAGGCCAAGCGCGGCTATTCGGGATCGCTTGAGACCGGCCCGACGCCAACGAATCGCCAGCTCTACGCCCCGATTGATCCGACTGAAGCGCCCGATTTCACTGCAAAAACCGGTCTCCTCGCAGAAATAGATGCCTGGGTCCGCGCCAAAGACCCGCGCGTCGTTCAGGTTTCGGTTTCCTTGGCAGGCAGCCACGAGCAAATCGATATCCTCCGCCCGGCTGGAGAAGCGTTCCATGACATCCGACCTTTGGTGCGATTGAACGTCTCGGTCACGTTGGAACACAACGGACGCCGCGAATCAGCGTCCGCCGGCGCAGGCGGCCGCGCGGCTTATGATGAATGGATCGCGCCTGAGCGCTGGCAGGGCCTCGCGATGCGCGCATTGCGGAAAGCAGAAGTCAATCTTGAATCAATTCCCGCTCCGGCTGGGGAAATGGAAGTTGTCCTCGGCCCTGGCTGGCCTGCGGTTCTTCTGCATGAAGCGGTTGGGCATGGCCTGGAAGGCGATTTCAATCGCAAGGGCACAAGCGTTTATTCCGGGCGAATCGGTGAGCAAGTCGCCTCGCGAGGGGTCACGGTGATCGATGACGGCACAATCGATGCGCGGCGTGGGTCGCTCTCAATCGATGACGAAGGCACACAGACGAATCGCACAGTCCTGATCGAAGATGGTATCCTCAAAGGGTACATGCAGGACCGGCAGAATGCCCGCCTGATGGGGGTTACCCCAACTGGAAATGGTCGACGAGAGTCCTATGACGCTACCATCATGCCTCGCATGACGAATACGATCATGCTCGGTGGGAAAGATGATCCGCGAGAGATCGTTTCTTCTATCAAGAAAGGAATCTGGGCGGTCGACTTTGGCGGCGGTCAGGTCGATATCACGTCCGGAAACTTCGTTTTTCAGTGCACGGAAGCGTATTTGGTCGAAAACGGCAAAGTGGTCGCGCCGGTGAAGAACGCAACGCTCATCGGGCATGGGCCGACAGCGCTCAGCCAGGTCGAGATGATTGGAAACGATTTCGCCATGGATGACGGCGTCGGCACCTGCGGCAAGGCAGGACAATCTGTTCCTGTCGGCGTTGGCCAACCGACGCTGAAAGTCGGCGGCTTGACCGTGGGCGGCGCGGGTTAAGCGCCGCCAGCACTCAGCAGATACTAACTGGTGACAGTCGTCTTATCCGGCTGACCTGATGCATCGACCTCCGTCGCATCGCTTCGACCCTCGACATGCTTTGTGAGGTTTCGCAGCCACGGACTCAGCACCAGCAATACAACCCCCAGCCCGACAGCGGCGCCGCCAAGTTGCAGATAGACTGCATTGTAAGCCGCCAGACTATCTGCTGTCGCAGCCCCTTCCGGAACCTGCGTCGCCTTTGCCACCTGTGCGGCAATGACGTTTGCGAACGAACTTGCCAGGAACCAATAGCCCATCATGAAACCGACAATTTGCTTGGCCGACATTTTTGTCACCGCTGAGAGACCGACAGGCGACAGAAAGATCTCGCCGGTCGTGTGCAGCAGATACATCAGCAGAATGAACAAGACTGAGATTCTCAGCGCTCCAGCAGCATCCGGCGTTGCCGTCTGGATGCCGACGTTCAAAATGAAGAAGCCGGCGCCGATCTGAATCATTGCGAACCCGAACTTGATATAACTGTTTGGCTCCCATCCACGGTTTCCGAGGAAGGTCCAGAGCGCCGCGACGAGCGGAGCGAAGACGATAATGAAGTAAGGGTTTGCCGACTGCAAAGCGGCGGCCGGGAATTCTTGCCCGGCAATCTCATTCGTCACGTGCGCCCCTGCGAACAGGTTCAGTGAGGTCGGTCCCTGATCAAACAAGGTCCAGAAAAGAACCGAAGAAATTGACAGGATGAGCAGACCAATCATCGCGTTTCGCGCATCGGCGTCGAGCTTGGTCAGCATGTACCAGACGATCCCAGCCGTAACCAATCCAAAAATTGGATACATGGCTGCAGATGTAAGGGTCGCAAACTGCAACAGCACAAAGGCAACGGCGGCAAATCCGAACCCTGCGATATAGACCAGCCATTCTCGGTTCAAACCGGCAAAGACCGGCGTTTTGAGGTCTACGTCTGCTGGCGGATCAGCGCGGCCTTCCAGCCAGCCCTGTCCCCATATGAAGACGACCAATCCGGCGAGCATCCCGACCGCCGCGAGGCCAAATCCGGCTGACCAGCCAAACTCGGCCGCAGCCCAGGCACAGGCAATTCCTGACAGGAACGACCCCAGATTGATCCCCATATAGTAGAGCGTGAATCCTGAATCCCGGCGACGATCGCCTTGGTCATAAAGCGCACCGACGCAGGTCGAGATGTTCGGTTTCAAGAATCCCACACCTGCGACGATCAAGGCCAGCGCTGCAAACAGAATCATCTCGTGGATCGGGCTACGCTCGCGCGTAATCGTCCCGTCCAGCGTCACGGACTGCCCGGCACTATCGACATAAGTGACCGCGCGTTCCGCCGAACCAATCGAGGGCTGTTCGAAGCGCACTACGTCAAAAACTTCATCGCCAACCAGGATCGTTCGCTGATCTCGGGTCTCGCTATAATCGGGACGCTCTAGCGCGAAGGTTTGCCCCGCCGCTTGCAGGGATTCCTTGGCTGGTGGGCCGTGAAAGCCCATCAAACCATGTCCAGCGACCAGCAGGATCGCGCCGAACGTCACGGCCTTGCGGAAACCAATATACTTATCCGCTAGCCAGCCGCCGAGGAGGGGACCGAGATAGACCAGCGCCACATACGCCCCATACAGGGTCAGCGAGAAGTCGCTCTCATAAAGGAAATGCCAGGTCAGATAGAATATTAGCAGGGCCCGCATGCCGTAATAAGAAAAGCGTTCCCACATTTCCGCGAAGAACAGAATGTAGAGACCCTTGGGGTGCTTACGCATCTGCCACATCGAGAACACAAAGATGATCGGCACCAACGCGAGCGCGGCATACAGTAACATTTGCATAAGAACTCCTACCCCAGACGGCTTTATGCACGGAGTAGAACCATGGAGGGCGCGGTCGCTCAAGACACAAACTGCGTCCAGAAGCGAAAGAGATCAGAATAGTTTTGCGGAAAACGCGGATTCTCCGCACAAAAAACCCCGCTGTTTTCACAGCGGGGTTTGCTTGTTTGGGTTTGGTGTTTTGGGGTTTAGGCTTTGACAGCCGCCACAACACCC
>JANSXJ010000392.1 GCA_024743015.1 Hyphomonas sp.
ATGGGCCGCCTTGGTTGCTAGATCTGATGTCAGCTCACCATCAGCCGCGATATGACGCTGCCGAATACCCGTGCGCTCATGGATCCACTCATCGGATGTCTCAACAATGGTCGACATTTCCGCGTTGGTCATAACACGCTCGGGTAGGTAACCGCCGGTTCCACGAATAATGCTTCTGATCGGGCTCATTCTGAGACCTCGCTTATACTGACTTCAACGCGGTCTCGGCTGAGACCGGCAGCGACTTCCTCCATGTACCGACTGGCGGCGAGATCCGCAGCCAGTCTGACAGCTGTCGCGTACCCGTCGGCATCGGTCCCGCCATGGCTCTTGACTACAACTCCGTTGAGCCCGAGAAGCACCCCGCCATTCACGTTTGACGGATCCATTTTCTCTTTGAGCCGCTTCAGGCCCGAACTCGCGAGCGCTGCGCCGACTTTAGAGATAACGCCGGACGTCAGGGCTTCGCGCACATAAGATGCCACCAGACGCGCGGTCCCTTCGGCAGTCTTGAGCGCTACATTCCCGGTAAATCCGTCGGTCACAACGACATCTACTGCGCCCAAGGCAATATCATTGCCTTCGATATAGCCCCGAAAGTCGAGCCCCAGCTCCGACTCTCGCAACCGCTCGGCTGCCAATTTCAGCGTGTCACGCCCTTTGCCGTCCTCGGAACCGATATTCAGCAATCCAATCGATGGCTTGGCCTTTCCAGTCACGGCGCGCGCGTAGGCTTCTCCCATGATTGCGAAAGTCACCAACTGATCTGAATCGGCATCGAGATTTGCGCCCACGTCGAGCACGACAGAGCGGCCTTCCATGGTTGGCCAGATCGCGGTCATGGCTGGGCGATGGACCCCATCCATCTTTCTCAGCGACATCATCGAGAACGCCATCAAAGCACCGGTATTGCCCGCAGAAACCGCCGCGCCAGCACGTCCGGCTTTTACAGCCTGCACGGCACCCCACATGCTCGTTGTCTTGGCTCGGCGCAGCGCCGCAGACGGCTTCTCGCTCATATCGACGACATCATCGTGGTGAAAAACCGTGCAGCGGTCCATCAAGCCCCGCGCTTCGATTCCGGGCGTGATATCCTGTGCCCGTCCGTGCACTTCGAACAGGACATTCTTTCGCTGCGCGGCAAAAATTTTCAAACCGTCAAGTACGACCGTCGGGGCCGCATCGCCGCCCATGGCGTCGATTGACAGTATAAGGCTGGCCATTCGGCGGAACTCCACAAAGCCCTAAAAGTCGGCGCAACCTATTCGCGACTGTGCGGAAAGGCAACGGATAGAATGTGCTGCGCCGGTGCTAAGTTTACGCGAAGTCACATTTCGTCGGGTCCAGCAAGGATAAGTTCGGCCGGAACCCGCTCCACACGCTCGTTCAAGTCGAGAACATAAGTCGCGAGCTGCAACGCGTTTTCGCTATCATGCTGAATGTTACGCTGAATGACGTGAGCAAGATGTTTGTCTGGTCCGCCTTGCTCCAATGCTTCGTCGACTGCGGCGGCCAGACCGTAAAACTCCTCTCCCATTTTTCGAATGCGGCGCGCAATCGACGAATCCCCGACACCGTGCTCACGCAATGAATGGTCGAAGTCTGAGAACAACATTTCGGAAAAAGCCTTGGACAGCGCTTGACCGTCACGCCCTTGCTCCCGGAATCTGCGCATGGCAAGCGTCGCGACCAGCGCGACCATGTGGAAGCGTCCATAGATAGTGTCGGAGATCCAGCCTCGCAAAAAAGGTTCGGGCTCGCGCGCTATTGCGGTAACCGCATCTCGCCACTTCCGGACCGCGAGCGCGTCGACACTCGTTTTCTTGAACCAACCAAACATGAACCGCCCTATTTTCGTCTCGTCTCTGGTGTTTCCTGACGCTTGCCATTTACAGCTATTCGGCCTTATCTCCAGCTCAGTTATCAGGAGTTTTCCCATGGCGCGACGTGTCATTCTCGCATCCTTAGCACTGGCAGGCCTCACAACGGCCTGCATTAGCCCGATCGAGGACTATCACGGATACACTGCTGACGAAATTCTGCCGCAGAATATCAAAGTCGGAGAGGATTCGCGAGCCAGCGTCCTGGCCCAGTTGGGATCGGCTTCGACAGAAAGCGTTTTCGACGAAAACACCTGGTTTTACGTGACCACGCAGCGAGAGCGCATCGCATTCCTGACGCCGCGTACAAAAGCGCGCTCCATTACTGCGATCCGGTTTGGTGAAGACGATGTCGTCGAAGAGCTCCTGACTTATGACGAATCAGATGGTTCTGTCATTCGGTACGCCTCAAGAGAAACGCCAACGCGTGGCCGCGAACTGGGCCTGCTTGAACAGATCTTCGGAACTGTAGGTGCGGTCGCTCTGCCTCAAACGGATGAGCGCACTCCCGGGAATCCAACCGGGCGACGTTAGTCGCTGGATAGATTCGGATCGTCGCGCTGAAACTGCGGATCCTGCGCCCACAAATCTGAGCAAGAATAAGAATCCGCGCCGAACGGAGTGAAGGACACGCACGCATATTCGGCCTGCGCGCTGTCTTCGAACCGCGCTGGTCCCGTCCAGGCGTACATACCTTCGACCCCGGTCCATGCGCTGATAAATATGTTCCCGGCATGGGACGGTATGCGCGAAGCGTCCCGCGGCGAACGGTAGTGCTCTTCACCGTTCACGAACCAGATGATCTCATCAGGGTGCCATTCGAACGCGTACAAGTTCAATCCGGATGAAATGTCGAAGCCAAGCGGTTCGCGGCTATAAGCCCCTTTTCGAGCATTCTTCCAATAGTTGTACTCCACCGTTTCCGGCCGTTTTCCAACAAACTCGATATCGATTTCATCTTTCGGATCACCTGCCCAAGGCCCGGTATAGGTAAAGAAGGTTGAAACCACTCCGCTTTCCGCGGACGGGCGCATAATAACTTCGTATCGGCCATAATGGTATTTCTGGCGAGTTTGCATCTCGGCCATGCTTGGACGCTCGCCGTCTTTGCCAGCGGTCACTTTAAGAATCAGCCGATCAGGCTCCTGAATAATGTTCTCAATTTTCCAAGGACCGCCGTAATAATCGTTGTCTTTATCGTTCTTATGGGTGGAGACACGCCATTGATTGTAATCAAGCGGCTTGCGCAGGTCCGCGAAGAATGAGCCTTGTCGGATCGGTCTCGGTTGCGGCGACGGTGACGGTCGAACCGGGAGGATGTCTGCAAGATCAGTCGTCGCATCGAGAGGTGCGATTTCGTCTGCTGGGTCTACTGTGATGAGATCATCCGGAGCCTTATCCGGCGCAATGGCAGCCACATCCACAATCGGCGCAAAATCCTCCGCCGCCCATTGGCTGAGCGAAAACATAAGCGCAAACACCCAGGCAAATGGCGTCAGAACATAGCGACCATTTGTTTGCTCAGAATGCGCAAAATTTGTTAGACTCGTTAACACCATTCGGGTTCATCTGTTGCTAGCCCCCGAATACACAGCAAATTCTAGACCAATCATCGTTAACGATTGGCCATGAAAAAACCCGCGTCCGAGA
>JANSXJ010000364.1 GCA_024743015.1 Hyphomonas sp.
ATGCGCAACGCACGTGGCTGCAATGTGTCGATACTGCGCTCAGGGCTTAATCAACATCATTGGATCCCAAACCCCCAAGGGTCTTCAAAGCGAATCTAAACTTGATGGAATCGGTCGGTCCAAGCGTTCGGTCGAGCGCTTCGGATCGCTCAAAAGAGACTTCGAAACGTGAGCAATCATCCTCATAGGCAAGACCAATAGACTGGCTGATATCGCGTGGATCCGACAGCGCTCCAGCGGAGTTCACGCGGCCCGAAATATCCCGGCTCAGGCCGTACAGGAAATAATAGTTGTCCGTAACTTTGAAGTCCGCGCGGACTTGGATGCCCTCGTCGTTCAACCCGGAGTTCGTGATGCCGCCATCGATTCGATAGTAACGCGCATTGCCTCGGAAGCGCCAGAAATTGGTGTCCACACGCGCGTCAATCCGGTTCAGCTTGAAATCGTCGTCATCGAGGCGAACCCGCGTTTCGAGCCGAAGCGGGTTACCAAAGTCGGCGGAGATGCCTGCCACCCAATCCGAAGTCGTTCCGTCGAGATTGGAGCCAACATCGAAAATCGGGTCGCTCATATCGCGCCAACGCCGTCCACCCAATGCAGAGATAGACGTACCGTTTTTCCAGCGCGCTGTGATCGAGGTGCCTAGCGACGCTTTGCTCCCGCCTTCGTATGTATCAAATCCCGAAGCGGCATTCGCTTCGAACAGCGAAGACTCATCCAGTTCATAAAACAGGCTATCCTCGATCGGAATATCCGGGTTATTGGCGCCGGATGTTCCATATGCCACCATAGCTTCCGGCTCGATGATCAAGTCGATGAGTTTTCCCGGCCGGTAAAGAGGATATGATATCCGAGACCCAACCGTCGCGACCCCGCGAGATACTTCGCCGACACCGCTGGGCGTGTCGTCAAGCTGGTAAAAATCGAACCGACCCTCGGCGAACGGATTCACCAGAACCCCACCAGGCAACACGCGATTGGCATTCCATTCGACGCCGCCTGATGCGCGATAGCTGTCGACCCCAAGTTCCCGCTCAAGGATGGCCGTCGATCCGGAGAGGGCGACGGTGCCATACTTGCCGTAGTCGAGTAGCCGCTCTCCATACATAAGGGGGAGCGCCCGGGGCAGGCGCGCATCTGAATCATTGTCGCGATTGGTTTCAAAGGTCAGGATCGAGCTGTCAAAATACCAATCCTGCCCTTGTGCCTGCGTGTAGAGCTGGTTCAGCAGGTAGCGGGGTTGTCCTGCATACAATCCTCGGTCGCTATTCTCGCCTTCGATATCGTAGCGCCGAGTATAGAGATCGTCACTGACCTGTTCGATGGCGAATCCCCAACCCCAGCCGGGACGAATCTCGAAACCGCCCTCGGCAAAGATGTGGCCGCGCAGCTCTTTTTCGCCGAACTTTTCACCATCGGAATCGAATTCCTGCTCGTCCGTCAGACTGAAATCGGCCTGTACTGATCCGGACCAGAAGCGCTTGCGATACTGCACTTCCAGCAGTGGATTCACGTTGGCCATGACGCGCGGCGAAATCGTCAGATCCTGATACGGGGATATCGCCCAGTAATAAGGCTGTTGGTAATACACGCCGAGTTTGGAAGATGTCCCAAAATCGGGTGGCAACAGTCCCGACCGGCGTTCCGAACTTGGATCTGGATGCGCGAAGTAGGGAAGGTAAAGAACTGGAACTCCGGCAATCTCCAATACCGCATCTCGGTACGACATCATTTCGGTTTGATCATCGAGAACGGCGCGGCGCGCCCGTATGGCCCAAGTCGGTCGATCGGTTTCGTCGCAGACTTCGCATGACGTATAAACGATCTTTTCGAGCGCATTGTAGCCTTCAGCTGACCGCACTGCAGATTCTGCGACAGCGACACCGCCTTCCGGCGTGCGCGTTGAGAATCCGATCGCATACCCATCGATCAGGTTGCTGCTGGTTTCAATTTCACTTGCGAAGGATTCGCTGCCGTCTGCATCGATGACTACGACATTTCCCATTGCGCGGACCCGGTCTGTGTCGCGGAAGTAAATCAACCGGTCAGCTCTCAGTATGCGACCTTCATACTTTGCCTCAACATTGCCCTCGGCGATGACGGTGTTGTCGGTCTGGCTGACAAAGATATTGTCTGCGTCAAGGACGACTTTGGGTTGTTCTGAGGCGATTGGTGCAGCCGTATCCTGAGCGTTCGCAAGACCAGTTTGGGCGAGAGCCGCCGCATAAAGAAGGAAACTGGTCCATTTGTGCATTCTGCGACTCCGAACTCCTAGGTCCTAAGTCGCATACGCTCTGCCTATGCCAGCGTCCAGCCGCCGCTCCACCTTAGTGCGTGAAATAACAGTCAGTTGTGTCTTTGCTGCGTCTGTCAGGATGTGGACCGTGAGGCGAGCCCACCGGGATACGTCGTCGCTCTCCCTGAAAGCTCGAGCTCAACAAGAATGGCCGCGCAGCGATACTCTCCGATTTGCGCCGTGCGTGCGATGTCCTCGATCGGTATGGGTGTTTGTGAAAGCACGGCTTCAACGCGCGATATTTGTGCAACGGGGATCTCAGTGTGATCGTTCTGTTCCTCGAAATAGTCGGGGGGCGGCGGCGCTTTCAGCCTTCGGTCCGTAGGGCTTTCCAGGACTTCCAAAACGTCCTCCGCATTCCGCACGAGGATCGCACCATCTCTTAGCAATCGATTGGTACCCGCATATCGCGGATCTAACGGCGAGCCGGGCACCGCCATTACGTCCCGGTTCTGCTCCAGCGCGGTTCGCGCGGATATCAATGAGCCAGAGCGTTCCGCCGCTTCTACCAGGAGCACCGCATCGGATATCCCGGTAATAATACGATTTCGGCGCGGGAAATCGCGGGCCGTGGCTGTGTAGCCGACCGGACTTTCGCTTACGATCAGGCCGTGCTCCGCGACCTCGCGATATAGCCGTTCGTGTTGCGGCGGGTAGATGTGGTCAATCCCGCCGGCAAGGACGGCGACTGTGCCGCCATTCAGCGCTGCGGCATGCGCCTCTCCATCGATCCCCCGCGCCAGACCCGATACGATCACGATTCCTGCTTCAGACAGGTCGCGAGCAATATCACGCGCGAGTTTGCGTCCGGCCGCGGATGCCTCCCGCGCGCCGACAATCGCGACACATTTCCGGCTGGCGAGGGGAGAGCTACCCATAACCGTCAGGATGGGGGGCGGTGGGGTGAGGTGACCGAGCAATTGTGGATAATCTGCATGATCTGCGCGAAGAACGTCGCCCCCCAAGGCAAGTGTCGCGTCGTACTCTCTCTCAATTATGGCTCGGGCGGGAATTTCGTGCTTTTTGGTACCGCCGAACAAGCCGGGAAGGGCGGCCAATGCCGCTTCGGCAGATCCGAACCGCGTCAGAAGCTTAAAGAACGTTACCGGACCTATGCGCGGCGTGCGCGCAAGTTGCAGCCAGTCCAGCGTTTTTGAGTGATCTGGTCCCCCAGATTGAAGCGCTATTTCGATTTACTCCCGAATTTTGGCTCCGTCCCGCTGAGCAAACGTTTGATGTTTTCGCGATGTGTCCAGAAGACGAGGACACTCAAGCCCAGAAGCAAAAAAGTTGCAAACTGAGTCTCGCCCAAAAGATAAGCGCCGAGCGGCACCACTGCTGCCGCCGTCAGTGCTGCGAGCGAGGAAATGCGCGTCGACGCAAACAGGATCAACCAGATCGGTGCCCCGACTGCGAGTGCGAGCGGGGATGCAAAGACAAGAAGACCTGCATAGGTGGCCACACCCTTTCCGCCTTTGAAGCCCAACCAGATAGGATAGCAATGCCCGACAAATGCGAACGCACCGGCAACCAGGCCGACATTACGTTCTC
>JANSXJ010000123.1 GCA_024743015.1 Hyphomonas sp.
AACCGATTCTTCTGCTTGACCTGAGCGCGCTCGCTGATCAAACAGCGCCACGACCCTGCGCGAACTGGACCGAAGAGCATTTGCAAATGAACAGACATATTCTCTCATGAGCGGAGCCTTTGCCAGACTGGCTGCGGCGCAGCTCCTGATGACTGTGCTTGAAGAAGGGCGCACGCTGGACGAAGCGCTCGCGAACACGGAGCGGTTTGACCGCTTGAAAGGGCCTGATCGCGGATTTGCCCGCGCCATAGCCAGCGCAGCGCTACGCCATCTCGGTCGCATCGATATCGGTCTAGCACCATTTCTGGACCGGCCGCTCGACACCGCGCCGCCACCGTCGCGCGCTGTGTTGCGAATAGGTGCCGCACAGGCGTGGATTCTGGAAACCCCGGACCATGCTGTGGTCGGCGAGACAGTGGACGCGGCCAAGAAGTGGCCGAGAGCGCAACGCGCGACAGGTTTCCTCAATGCCGTCCTACGCAAGGCCGTCGCCGACCGATCCAGCTTTGACGCGGCTCCTATTCAGTCCATCTGGCCAACCTGGTTTCAGCATGCCGTTCAAGAGGCTTTCGGCGCTGATGCATCTGCGAAACTAGCCGAAACACAGTTGCAAACACCCGTCACCTATCTGACCTCGAAGCAACAAGACCCCGCTGCGCTGGCGCAACAGGTAGATGGAGAAGTGGTTGGGGAGTACTCCGTCAAGGTTGAGGCATCAGATCTGGAGGGCCTCCCCGGCTATGCAGAAGGCGATTGGTGGGTTCAGGATATTGCCGCCACCCTGCCCGCACGACTGCTGGATCCAGCGAAAGGCGATGCCATCCTGGATATCTGCGCAGCCCCTGGAGGAAAGACTCTGCAGCTGGCTGCTGCTGGCGCCTCGGTCACAGCGATCGATCGCTCTAAACCTCGGCTGAAGCGTCTGAAACAGAACCTCTGGCGTACGGGGTTCAAAGGTGAAGTTGAGGTTATTCAGGCGGATGCCACGACGTGGCGCCCGTCAGAGCCAGTCGACAAAATCCTGCTTGATGCGCCCTGCTCCGCGCTTGGAACCCTGCGCCGACATCCCGAAGGTCCGTGGATCAAATCCGAAGCCGATGTGCAACGGTTCCCGGATATTCAGGAACGCCTGCTGCGCGGAGCGGTAGAAATGCTGAAACCTGGCGGCCTGCTGGTTTATTGCGTCTGCTCGCCTCTCCCGCACGAAGGCGTTCATCTGGTGGACCGAATTCTAAATGTTCTGCCTCTGACCCGCGTGCCGATTACCGCATCCGAAGTGCGTGGTTTTGAAGATGGCATTTCGGCCGTTGGCGACCTGTTAACCCTGCCAAATGGTAAATTTCAGCACGACGCCTTCTACATTTCTCGCCTCCGGCGCGACTCATGACGAAAATGTCATAAATTCAGGCGGTTTTGCCACAAATGGGCCTTTTCGGGTTCATAGAGAGTTCACCTGACTTCCTCCAAAACAAGCGCAGTCAAACACGTGCATAAGGAGCACAATACGATGACGACTGATATGATCGCCGTTAAGGCACCGAAAAAACTGATCGCAGGCGCACTTGCCGCGATGACCCTGGCCGTTACTGGCTGTCAAAGCACCTATGGCGCGAACACCGTCAATTCGAGCTCTGTCGGCTATGCGATGACCGTGAAACCCGGCGTGGTGACGAACGTCCGCGCTGTAACAATCAAACCGGATCGCTCAATTATCGGCACCGCAACCGGCGCCGTGCTTGGCGGTATTGCCGGCTCTGAACTCGGCGGCGGCGACAAAGCCCAAACCGCTGGCGCGATTGGCGGCGCGGTACTTGGCGGAATCGCAGGCAACATGCTTGGCACAGCCGCTGGCACCAAACAGGGTATCGCCGTGACGGTTGAGTTCAATGACGGCAATGTCAAAGCCTTCGTTCAACCCGCTGACACCAATATCCAGCCAGGTCAGCGCGTGAATGTAGAGTTCCGTGAAGACGGGGCATATGTTGTCCCGGTTCAGTATGCGCCTGGATACTAATCAGTCGCACTGAAACACTGATTTCAATGCCGCCGTCAGCCTTGTGCTGGCGGCGGTTACGTTTTAGGCGTTCAGCATGAGTGATGTACTAATTTCACCGTCGATTCTGTCGGCGGATTTTGGTGAACTCGGCGCAGAAATCCGCCGAATTGACGAAGCTGGGGCGGACATGATTCATGTTGACGTCATGGACGGCCATTTTGTGCCGAACCTGACTTTTGGCCCACCGGTGATTGAAAAACTTCGGAGACACTCCGATAAGCCTTTCGACGTCCACCTGATGATCTCGCCAGTTGATCCATATATTGATGACTTTGCAAAAGCTGGAGCGGATATACTGACCGTGCACCCAGAGGCGGGCCCACACTTGCACCGCACGCTGCAGGCCATTCGCGCCGCTGGAATGAAGCCCGGCGTTGCGCTGAATCCTGGAACGCCGGCAGAAGTTGTTGATCCCGTCATCGATGATGTTGATCTGATCCTCGTAATGTCCGTCAATCCAGGCTTTGGTGGTCAGAGTTTCATCGAAAGTCAGCTTCGAAAGATTGAGACACTACGACAAAAGATTGATGCGAGCGGACGTGATATCATTCTTGAAGTAGATGGCGGACTCAATCCTCAAACCGCGCCCCGCGCCATTGCTGCAGGGGTTACGGCAATCGTTGCCGGTTCGGCAGCCTTCAAGGGCGGGCCTGATGACTACGCATCCAATATTTCCGCCCTGCGGGCGGGCGCAGCGATTTAGAGTTTCGGAGTTCGGCATGAGCGAAGCGAAGTCTTCCCATACGCTGAAAGCCAAGCGGACCGACGCGGAAGACGCGGCGATCTGGGATCGATTTGCTGGTCGACCAGGCGAAGACGCTCGTGTGTCCGCTGTTCAACGTCTTCGCATCGCTGGATCCGCTCCAGACGGGTTCGGCCTGCACATGCGCCAGATCGTGCCACCCGATGAGCTTCGCGGTGAAATGCTGATGCGCGGAATTTGGCGCATTGGCATGGACCGGATTGAACTTAGCGACGGAACAGCGCCCTGGTCCGTGGCCATGCCATCCCGGCATTATGCCAATCGCCTGCATCGCTTCGACTGGCTGGCAGACCTGTTCACGCAGGGCGAGGTTGGCGCCGACCGGGCGCGCTTCGTGGTCGATGACTGGATCGAAAACTATGGTCGTTTTGACGGCTTTTCCTGGCGCATGGGCTGCGCTGGCGACCGGGTCTGGAACTGGATGCGCTGCGGTGCCGCCCTATTTGAACATGGCGATCCCGGTGCCTGCGAACAGCGCCTCGACGCGCTGGGGCGCCAGGCGCGCCATGTCCTGTCGCTGATTGATTCAGAAATCGAACCTCAGGCTCGCTGGCGCGGCTGCACACTGGCGGTCGCTCATGCTGTCTGCCTGGGTCGCGGAAAAGGACTGGAAGACGCAGAAATGCGGCTTGAAAGCGAGTGCACCGCACAATTCTTCCCCGATGGCGGTCATGTCTCCCGCTCGCCTGCGCGCGCCTTGCGATGTCTTGCAGATCTGATCACGATCCATGATTTGTTGAGCCGGTCTGAACGCGAGGTTCCAGAGTTCATTCCGCGTTGGATCTCGCGCATTGGTGGCATGGTGTCCTTCTTCAAAGCCGCCGATGGCGGGTTGATGCCGTTCCATGATGGCGACGAACGATGGCCCGAAGCGGTGGATGCGGTACTCTCACACATGGAAACACCGCCGCGAAAATTCTCAGTTGCGCCTAAGTCAGGCTTCCACAAATTACAGAAGAACAAGACTGTCCTGGTGCTTGATGCAGGCGCGGCTCCAGAACCCCCCTTCGGCGACAAGGCGCATGCCGGTGCATTGGGCTTTGAGCTGCATGATGGTGACGCCCGTCTTGTGACCTCGTGTGCTTGCAGCCCGGAGATCGATATCGCATTTCGCGCAGCCGTCCGCCGCACATCGGCACATTCGACGCTGATCCTGGGAGAGGCTGATTCCTCAAGCTTCAAGACCAATGAGGACACGCGATTACTCTATCCGGTCGGCCCGGAAGGTATTTCTGCCAAACGACTGGAAGAGGATGATGAAATCTGGCTCGACGCGCAGCACGGTGGATACAAACAGGCTTATGGTCTGCTGCATCGACGTCGTTTGTTTATGTCAGGGGATGGCGCGCGACTGACCGGCGAGGACTCCCTCGCCCGCCCTGTGTCCGCTGGTGCGACGGAAGACAACGCCCCAATCGTTTACTCTCTAAGGTTTCATTTGCATCCAACTGTGACCGCGGTCATGGCTGGCGATTCAATTGTGCTTCATAGCGACCTTGGGATGAAATGGCGATTCAAGACAAGTCATGCCAAAGCCCAACTGGAAGAGACGATCTACCTTGGGAGGGGTATCATCGAACGGAGTGAGCAGATCGTTCTCAGCGGCAAGGCGCTGCCGGACAGTGATGGCTCGACGCCACCGAACTGTATCCGATGGGCATTCCTCAAGGTGCAATCTACGTGAGGCCGCAGTTTGAAGCCCGGCGGGCGATGGCCCTCACGCTCGGCTTTGATGTCGTGGCGGCCTTCATCTCGATGGCCATTGCGGTCTTCTACCGATGGTCGACGACCGACGGGGCACCGCCGGAACAGGTTTCGCTTGGCTTGATCGCCTCCGGCGCCTTTGCATTTGCCGCGCTGCTGGCATTCTTCATTATGAGGGTTCATCGGCAAGTCTGGCGACATGCCGGTTGGCCTGACGCGATGCGGATCATGCAAGGCGTCGCGCTCACCGCTCTTATATTCCTGCCGCTCATGTTCCTGTGGAACCGTTTGATCGGCATTCCCCGCTCGAGCCTACCTGTTGCGCTCGGCATCTGGGTGACGTTTCTGTTCCTGGCACGCATGATTGCGCTCTCGCGCTCGACTCGGCGCCCATTCCAGATCTTTCGATCGATCCGAGCCGATGCGCCGCCGGCAATCCTCGTCGCCAATGCGATCGAAGCCGCAGATGTATTGCGCGACCTGCAATCAACCAAGGGCGGCGCGCCGGTTCGCATGTTGGGCCTGATCGAAGCAGATGGCGCCGAACCGGGTCGCGCGATTCGAGGCGTTCCGGTGCTCGGAGGTCTGAGCGAGCTGCCAAAGATGCTGGATTTGCTCGCGGTTCGTTATGGCAAAAAGCCCTGGGTCGCAGTCGCTGGCGCTGTTCGTGAACGCGAAACGATGAACGCGATACTGGAAACAGCAACTCAGCATGGTTCCAGAGTGATGGCGCTCGGCTCGGACCGAGAAGGCCTGCACCTGCAACGCGTGCGCCCAGCGGACCTCCTTGCCCGGCCGGTTCGCAGACTCGACACTGATCCTGTGAGAGCGCTCCTCGAGGGCAAACGCGTCTTTGTCACGGGCGCTGGCGGCACGATCGGTTCGCAGCTTGCCAGGCAGTGCGCTGCGATGGGTGTGGCGCACCTAACGCTTTATGATTCGTCTGAGTTCAACCTTTACGAAATCGACCTCACACTCCGTGAGGCGTTTCCGAACCTCGATCTGCTAACGCATATCGGCGATGTTCGCGACCGCACACGCCTTCGCCAAACGGTAGAAGATGCCAAACCGGAAGTGATGATACATGCGGCGGCCTTGAAGCATGTGCCCCTGATGGAGTTGAATGCTTGCGAGGCCATACTGACCAATGTAGGCGGCGCGGTTAACGCCGTCGATGCCGCAATCGAGTTCGGACTGGAACGGTTTGTCTTCATTTCAACGGACAAAGCCGTCGACCCAGACAATGTTATGGGCGCAACAAAACGCCTCGCAGAATTGTCGCTTGCCTATCGGGCTAAAGGGACGCAACTCGCTGTGTCCATGGTTCGCTTTGGTAATGTGCTTGGCTCGTCAGGGTCTGTGGTGCCGCTATTTGAACGCCAGATCGCTGCGGGCGGGCCTGTCACGCTGACCGATGACCAGGTCTCCCGTTATTTCATGACGGTCGAAGAAGCGTCTTCACTGGTGCTCCAGGGAACGGCTCATAACGGGCAGCCGGGAGAGTCCTCGCTCTACGTACTCGATATGGGTGACCCAATCCGCATTCGCACTCTCGCCGAAGCGATGATCCGGATGAAGGGCATGGTCCCCTATTCCGACATAAAGATCAAAACCACTGGCCTGCGCCTCGGAGAAAAGCTCCATGAGGAGCTGACTTATGCCGATGAGCGCCTGATCAGCACAGGGATTGATGGGCTCAACAAAGTCACCCCAGAAAGTCGAAAAAGTGAACCGGAAGGCTTTCGTGCGCAATTAGACCACTTGCTAATCGTCGCGGGTGATCGGCAACAGGGGAAGGCGCTGAACGCACTGGCGCAGTTGGTTCCGGCCTATAATCCACCGGCTTGCAAGGGATAAATGCGCCAAGCCTGTTGACGCTGCTGGGACTCATGATAGGCGGGCGAGCGAGTTCAGAGTCTAGCCTGAAAGCCGCTACATGACCCAATCCACAAAAATTCGCCGCGCCCTGATTTCAGTTTCCGACAAGGAGGGGCTCGTCGAACGAGCCAGGGCTCTGGTCGGGCTTGGGGTCGAACTCGTTTCAACCGGCGGAACGTCGCGCACGCTGAAAGATGCGGGCCTGGAGGTAAAAGACGTTGCCGATCTCACGGGTTATCCAGAGATGATGGACGGCCGCGTAAAGACACTGCACCCGGCGGTGCATGGCGGACTGCTCTATCTGCGCGACAATGAAAACCACAAAGCCGACGCCGAAAAACACGGTATAGAAGCGATCGATCTGGTTTACATCAATCTCTACCCTTTTGAGGCAACCGTAGCCTCAGGTGCCGGATTTGAAGATTGTATTGAGAATATTGATATTGGCGGCCCGGCAATGCTCCGTGCAGCGGCCAAGAATGGCGACTTCGTTTCAGTCTGCACGGATGGTGGCGACCTCGACGCCGTGCTTGCAGAAATGTCAGGTACCGGCGGACGCGTCAGTCAAGAGACCAACCGCAAGCTTGCCGCGAAGACCTATGCACGTACAGCGGCGTATGACGCAGCAATCTCGGGCTGGTATGCCAAACAGCTCGACGATAGCGCTCCAGATTGGGTCGGCTTCGGCGGTAAACTCAACCAAGCTCTGCGCTATGGTGAGAACCCGCACCAAAAGGCCGCTTTCTATGTCACCGGCGAATCCCGCCCGGGCGTCGCGACGGCCCGACAGGTTCAGGGCAAGGCGCTTTCCTATAACAATATCAATGACACGGACGCCGCCTATGAACTGATCGGGGAACTCGGTGACGAGACGCCGGCGGTGGCGATCATAAAGCACGCCAACCCGTGCGGCGTCGCTTTGGGGGATACGGTTATCGATGCCTATCGCGAAGCGCTGGCGTGCGACTCGACTTCGGCCTTTGGCGGCATTGTAGCGCTGAACCGGCCGTTGGATGAAGCGACAGCGCAAGAGATCACGTCGATCTTCACCGAAGTCGTGATTGCACCCGGTGCAGATGATGCGGCCATCGAAGTGTTCAAGAAAAAGAAGAATTTGCGCCTGTTGCTCACAGACGGCCTGCCGGATCCGGCTGCGCCTGGTACTTTCGTGAAGTCCGTTGCGGGCGGCCTGCTGGTCCAGGATCGCGATTTCGGACGCATCACGCGCGATGATCTTAAAGTTGTCACCAAAATCGCGCCGACCGAAGCGCAGCTGGATGACCTCTTATTCGCCTGGCGCGTTGCCAAACATGTAAAGTCAAACACGATTGTATATGCCCGAGATCGCGCAACGGTCGGCATTGGCGCCGGACAGATGAGCCGAATCGATTCCGCACGCATTGCCGGGCGCAAGGCCGAAGACGCGAAAGAAAAAGAAGGTTTCGATGCGCTACGCACCACGGGCTGTGTCGCGGCTTCCGACGCATTCTTCCCCTTCCCGGATGGAATGCTTGCGGCTGCCGCTGCCGGAGCCAGTGCGATTATCCAGCCCGGCGGTTCGATCCGCGACGATGATGTCATCGCCGCCGCCGACGATGCCGGACTGGCAATGGTCCTAACGGGCATGCGTCACTTCCGGCACTAGCGAGCAGCCTCCCGAAGCTGCTAGCTAGCTTGCATGAGCAAGCTTCCTCCCGCATTCGATGAACATGGCCAACACTGGCTGAACATTCGGGTCTATTACGAAGACACCGATTTCACCGGCATGGTCTATCACGCCAATTATCTGCGCTTTTTCGAGCGGGGACGTTCGGACTTCCTGCGCGATGCGGGGGTGAGCCATCAGAGCTTGCTCGCGCGCGATGACCCCGCTGCCTTTACGCTCACCAATGTTGAGGTCGATTACAAGCGTGCCGCCAAAGTCGATGACTTACTGACGATCCGGACTCGGAGCCTCGGCGTAAAAGGGGTGCGTATGTACTTTAATCAGACATGTCTGCGCGGTGACGACATCATCGCTGAAGGTCGGATCACAGCCGTCATGATCCACGCCGACGGTCGACCGATGCGCCCCATCAAAGACGTGGTTGCGCAATTGCAGCCGTTTGAATATCGGCCACCAGAGACTGAATAGCCGATGCTCAAGCTCTAAGACGTAGTCGGGCAGCTCCCGCCATTGTCGTACATCGCTCTGGAGAGTGCCTGGAATTCATCTCCCAGCGCATCAAACTGCGCTTCCGAAAATGTATCGATCGCACCGGACTCGATGCCGTCTTCGATACGGTCTGCGGTGTCCTCAACGTTCAGACCGCCCGCGGTCTTGATGGACACCATTTCGGTCAGGATGTCCTTGTGCAGCGCCGTTGTTTCCGTATCAGCGACTGTCTGAACAGCGTAGCAGGCGCAGAAGCTTGCAACATCGGTTCCCGCATCTTCGGTGATCATGCTCTCCGACCGGGCATCTCCGGAAAACAGCTCCGTGCAGGAGTCAGTCAGGATTTTCTCATTCGGTGGCGCGCCCCCGCACGCGCTTAGTAAGGATATGGCAGCAGTGGCGACGAATAGGTGCTTCATGTCTCTCTCCCTCGCTTCGCAGGCTCAGGGAAAAAGCGCGGAAGATCAAGCCCGCTTATTGAACCACATCCTGCCATTCAGCATGCTTTTCCAGCGTGGCTTTGGCAAAAGGACAAAGTGGAATGATTTTGAATCCTTCCGCTCGAGCGTCATTGACGGCCGCTTCGACCAATTGCTTGCCAACGCCCAGCCCGCGCATCGAGTCGGGCACACCTGTATGATCGATGATGATTCGCGTACTGCCTGCTCTTGAATAGGTCATTTCAGCCTCTTCACCATTTATGCGCACGGTGTAGCGTCCGCCTTTTGGACTATCCTCGCGATTGATGCTCATATCCGCCATGGCCATCTCCTTCATCTCATAGAGAGGTAGGTCGCCTGGCCCTGAAAGGCCATGTCGCCTGGATTGATTTCTGTTATCCTGATCCTGCATGCCATCGCGCACCTGCGCTGCTGACATGTTTTGGCAAGGCGAAGTGGTAGGCGTCGTCAAGGAGGATCACATGGCCAAGAAAACAGCCCGCGAAAAGCTCGCGACCAAGAAAGAGATCAAAAAAGTCGTCATGGACAAAGCCTGGGGCGGCATTCCCGTTGGCGGTACAATGCTGGTCGCGACGCCACTCATGGTCGACGCCTATATTCGCAACATTCCACATGGCCAAACACAGACGATCCCAGAAATGCGCGATGCGCTTGCCGCAGAACAGAGCTGCGCGGGCACCTGCCCAATGTCGACATCGATCTTCGTCCGCA
>JANSXJ010000199.1 GCA_024743015.1 Hyphomonas sp.
AAGCACATCCGAGACTTTGCGACCGTCTCCGGGGAGAAAGCTCGCACGGATGCGGTGCGCCTCGAATCCAAGTCTCAGGTCGAGGCTCGCGGGTTGGATCTGGTCATGATCCAGCTCGCTTTGTGCTTTGATCGCACCTGTCGCAAACAGACTCGCCAGTTCACGATCGGACAAAACCCCAATTTTTCCGTCAGCCATGCCTTGATCCCTTTACAGGCTAAGGCTTATGACGATGCGCTGCGAATGCAAAGGATTTCACCATGACAAAGCGCAGCGACGATTGGGCCCCAGCCACCAAATTGGTGCGCGGCGGAACCATGCGTTCTGAGTTTGGGGAAACGTCAGAGGCGATGTTCCTGACATCTGGCTATGCCTATGACAGTGCAGAGCAGGCCGCAGCGCGCATGTCCGGTGACGAAGAAGGCTATGTCTATTCGCGTTATGGCAACCCAACCAATCAGATGTTGGCCGAGCGCCTCGCTTTGCTGGAAGGTGCTGAAACGTGCCGAATTACCGCGTCCGGAATGGGGGCCATCTCGTCGGCTATGATCGCGCCGTGTAGCGCGGGCGACCGCGTTGTTGCCGCAAGCGCGCTGTTCGGTTCCTGCCGTCATATCTGTTCAACCATCTTGCCCCGATACGGGGTCGAGACGGAGTTCGTAAACGGGACCAGCCTGGATGAATGGAAGCGGGCACTTTCTAAGCCGACGCGGCTGGTGCTGATTGAAAGTCCGTCCAACCCGCTTCTGGAGGCTGTCGACATTCAGGCGGTCGCGGAGCTCGCACATGCCGCTGGTGCCTTGCTCGTGATCGACAATGTGTTCGCCACGCCGATCCTGCAAAAGCCGCTGGATCTCGGTGCGGACCTGGTTGTCTATTCAGCGACCAAACATATGGATGGACAGGGCCGGGTCCTGCTGGGGGCGATCCTCGGCAAGAGCGAGTTCATTGAAGAGCATATCGACCCATGGCTGCGCCATACTGGCCCCGCGGCGTCGCCTTTTAATGCCTGGGTCGTCCTGAAAGGGTTGGAAACGCTGGATCTCCGCGTTCGCCAGGCCAGCGCAAATGCCGCGCAGGTTGCAGAGGTGATCGCCAATCATCCAAATGTGAAGGCGGTGCGTTATCCGGGCCGGTCGGATCACCCAGACTATGCCGTGCATCAGAAACAGATGACGTCCGGCGGAACCCTCGTCGCCTTCTCGATCAAGGGCGCGAGAGCCGAGGCCTTTGCGGTGCTAAACGCGCTCGACCTGATCGACATCTCGAACAATCTCGGTGACACCAAGTCGCTTGCCTGCCACCCTTGCTCGACGACGCACCGGGCTCTTACAGAAGAAGAGCAGGCTGAAATGGGGCTCGATGAGAGCTGGATCAGGCTGTCAGTGGGGTTGGAGGATGCCGGCGATCTCAGCCGTGATCTCACTCAGGCGCTTAATGTGCTTTGAATGAGGCCGGCGCATCACAGGAGATGCATGTTTCCACTGCGGGATTCTGATCCAATCGCGAAACACTGATCGTCGCACCACAGGACGTACAGTGTCCGTAGGTTCCGTCAGCCAGCCGAAATAAGGCGCGCTCGATCATGGCGAGCGTCTCTGTGCCATTACACGCGCTATGCGAGTGTGGCAAAGAGCAAGCCAAGTCAGCCTCCGCAATGAGGTCGGTCTCTCCACGTTTTCTACGTGAGGATTTCCCCGCCACGACGGCCAAACCTTTGAGGTCGGGATCTGTCGGCGTCTTCATGAGCAGTATCCTGTGGACTCTTTAAGGGCTTGGCAAGCCTAGCAGGGCAAAAGAGTGGCCCTACATATCGATAATCGAAAGATTCAGAGCGGGAGATGGGCTCATGGGCGATGAAATGCCCCTGAAAATGACGGGAGTGAGCAAATGGTTCGGGAATTTCCGGGCGGTTTGTGAGCTTGATTTCGATGTTCCGCAGGGCTCGATCGTTGGATTCCTGGGGCCAAATGGGGCCGGCAAGTCGACCAGTCTGCGAATGGCGCTTGGGGTGCTTTCCCCGGACCGGGGTGAGGTCAGCCTGCTTGGTCAGCGACCCAATCTGGAATCCCTGAAACGCGTTGGCTTCCTGCCGGAAGAGCGCGGTCTCTACAAAAAGATGAGCGCCCGGCAGATCATCACCTATTTTGCGCGTCTAAAAGGCATGACGCATCGCGACGCCAAGTCCCGCGCCGACGAATTGCTCGACACTATGGGACTTGGCGAGTTTGCCCGCAGCCGGGTGACCAAACTGTCCAAGGGCATGGCCCAGAAGGTTCAGATCCTCTCCGCGCTCGCTCACCGACCTGAGTTTCTGATCCTGGATGAGCCCTTTTCCGGCCTCGACCCGGTCAATCAACAGGCCCTGGAAGATCTGATTGTCGAAGAACACAAGCGCGGGGCCACGATTATCTTCTCCACCCATGTGATGGAGCATGCCGAGCGGCTTTGCGAAAAAATCGTCATGATGGCGCGCGGCCGCAAAGTCTTCGAAGGCACTTTGAACGATGCGTACACCGCGCTCGGACGCGCTGTCCATATTGGTGTCAGCGAAGGATTTGATCTCAACGCGGCGATTTCGCCGGCCGGCTTTACGGCGTCGCAGGATGGCGACCATTGGCGCATCAGCCTGACACAGACCCAAACTTCACAGGATGCCTTGCGCGCCGCGATTGACGCGGGGGCGCCGATCACCAGTTTCACACCCGAAGAAGCGCGCTTGCGCGATGTCTTCGTCTCGTTGGTTAGCGAAGCGGAAGCGCAGGACCTTACCGATACTTTGGCAGCAGATGCTGCTCAGGGGAGAGATGCAGCATGATCCGTTCGACTTATCTCGTCGCGCGCCGCGACTATCTCGGCTATGTCTCCGCTTGGGGATTCTGGCTTGGCCTTTTGTTCACGCCAGTCATTCTCGGCATTTTCATTCTGGCCCCAACCTTCGCCCAGAACGCGCAGCCAACCCGCTACTACACAATCATTGAGCAAGGCACAGACTTTACCGAAGCGATGCGCGCAGAAATGTCGAGTGCAGAAGTGCGGACGGCGCGGATAATCCTTGATCCAATGTCTATTGCCGAGGGCGAACCGAGCGAAACGCTCGCGGCTTTCGATCAAGCTCTGGAAAGCGGTGCAAGTGTCGCCGAGGCGTTTGAGGCGGCGGGCGGCAACCCTGCAACCTTGCCACGCGCTGACTTTGTTGAGGTGCCCCCACCTGTGCGTACCGGGCCCGAGCTTGCGCCCTTTCTTATTGGCGAAACGCTGATCGAAACCGCAGACGGGCCGCAACCACTATTCGCCGCGCTGCTGGTCAACCAAGATACTCAGGAAATCGAGTATTGGTCCGAAAACCTGCAGGCCCGCGGGCTGATCACCGCTGCGCGACAGGCCGAGCAGGATCTGCAACTCGATCGCGCATTGGCTGCCGTGAATGTCAGCCGCGACGTCCTGACCGAGGCGCGCGCTGCGCGACGAGATGTGAAGCAACAGCGCGTCCGCAGCGGCGATGATGCCGATGTCGCGAGTGAAGTGACTCAAGCCGACCAGGCCCCCTTCGTCGTGTCGATCATGATGGCTTTTTCGCTCTGGTTCCTGATCTTCTCAGTGATCAATTATCTGCTCATGGGGACCATTGAAGAACGCTCCAACAAGATTTTTGATAGCCTGCTCACCTCTGTCAAACTCCCACATTTGCTGGCGGGTAAGCTGATCGCCGTCCTGTTGCTAGCACTCACGCTGATGGCGTTTTGGGGTGTCGGGTCCTCACTTCTAACCTGGTTCATGCGCGACAGTATTCCTGACGATGTGGGCACCTTCCTCGGCTCGATGATCACCGCCGCCGCCAATCCGGCGCTCTTTGTACCCGCAATTATCAGCTTTGTGCTCGGTTACCTGATGTACGGATCCATGTTCCTGGCGCTCGGATCTCTTTGCGACACCATTCAGGAAGCGCAGACGCTGATGACGCCGCTCTTCGTGATGCTGATGGCACCGCTCGCTATGTTGGCATTCGCCGTCCAGGACGCCGATTCCGCATTGATCGAAATCATGGCCTGGGTGCCATTCTTCACACCATTCCTGCTTATTTTGCGGATGCCAACCGAGCCTCCAATCTGGGAAGTGCTGGCGCAGCTCGGGATGATGGCGCTCACCACCTATATCATCCTGCAGCTCGCGACCCGCGTGTATCGTGCGGGCGCGGTGCATGGTGCCGGCGTGAATGACGTGATGGCGTTCTTCGGCAAGCTTATCCCGGGCAAGAAGAGCGCGGCCTAGACAGCCTGTTCCTCAACGCCATCAAACCGGTCGGCTTGCGCCAGTTCCGGAAACAAACGCCGCCAGAGCAGGCATACTCCAATGGCGACCGCCCCGCCGAACAGGACCGCGCCAACCGGTCCCAGGATGCGGGCGGCGATCCCGCTTTGAAAATCGCCCAGCTCGTTGGACGCAGAAATGAAAATAAAGGACACCGCAGATACCCGGCCCTTCATCTCGTCCGGCGTCGCCAGCTGGATCAAGGAGGCGCGGACGAAGACAGAGATCTCGTCCGCCGCGCCAACCACGATCAGCGCGACGAAACTCAGCCAGAACACTGTGGAGAACCCGAACACTAGCGTCGCAGCGCCATAAACCCCAACCGCCCAGAACATCCACGAGCCAACCCGCCGCGCCAGGGGCCGCCTTGCCAGGAGAAACGCGACGGTCACGGCCCCAATCGCCGGAGCCGCGGCCAGAAACCCGAGTCCCGCTTCACCAACTTTCAGGATATCGCGCGCAAACACCGGCAAAAGCGCCACCAATCCCCCAAAGAAAACGACAAAAAGATCCAAAGAAATCGCACCGAGCACAATCCGGTTGCGTCCGATATAGCTTAACCCTTTGACGACCATGGACAGGCCTTTGGCATTATCCAGTTTTTCGTGTGGCGGCGTCCGGGCTGTTCCAATGCTCAGAATTCCAAAGGTCACCAAGCCGAAGACCACCCAATAGACCAGGCTCAGTCCACCAAATGCGAGCAGAAGTCCGCCCATGGCCGGACCGGTCACGCGTGCGGTTTGAATGCCGAGTGAGTTAAACGCAATTGCGGTCGGCAGATCTGCCCGCGGGACCAGTTGCGGATATAACGCGCTGGCCGCCGCTGGCGTGAACGCATTCACCGCACCGATCAGAAAGGCGACGGCAAAAATCAGCCGCATCGCTTCGTCTGCGGGCAGTGTGAGCGAGACCAAAAGACCGGCCGTGGCGAATAACCGAAACGTGTTGGCAACCACAAGGATTAGCTTGCGGTTGAGCCGATCAGCAGCCTGTCCGCCAACGAGCGACAGGAGCAGAACCGGAATGAACTGGACGAGGCCGACCACTCCAAGCAGGAATGCCGCTTCGTTGATTCCCAATCCCAGACCGCCTTGTTCGACTGGATCGCGCCCCAAATCGTACACCTGCCAGCCAATCGCCACGAACTGCATCTGCCGCGCGGCTGACAGAGACACCCGCATCAGCCAGTACTGCAAATACGCTCGGTACCGAAAGATCTGAAGCGATGGGATGATGGCCATCCGCGCGTCCTAATCTTTCACCGAAACTTGGCAATGAGAAAAATTGTCAATGACGCTTGACATGTCAAGCTTGCTTGTCTAAATGACAAGTTTGCTTTACATACGAGTTTCTCATGTTCTCTCTCACCCACCCTTTGCTTCCCGTTCTCGCCGCGATCGTCTTGTGTCTCGCATTGCAACTAGGATTCGCCGTTGGCGTGTTCGGACCCGCCTGGCTGAGCCCGGTCCTGTCGCTTCCGGCTCTTGGTCTGATCACCTGGCTTTGGCGCCGGGCGGAGCGAGAAAACCAATCTACACGCGCTTTTACTGAGCTCGTTATTTGATCCTGTCGGAGATTGAAAATGACCCAACAAACCTTCAAGTCCGCAAAGCGACGATATCATCGTGTGTTCTGGCCACTTATGGCGCTGTATACGATTATCGTTGTGTCAGGCTCTTATATGCTCAATCAGATGGAGCCGGAACCAAAATGGCTTCAGGCGTCGCTGGCCGTGGCCTGCGCGCTGCCGGTTGTGGCAACACTGTTTGTCATGATGCGCTATGCTCTTGAGACGGATGAATATACAAGATTGATCCAGCTCAAAGGCTTCGCCTGGGGCGCTGTGATCACCGTCAGCGTTATCTTCCTAATTGGTTTCCTGCAATTGTTTCACGTCATCGAGATGTTCGAGATCTTCTGGATCGGACCTCTCTTTTTCGTCGCCTATGGCCTCTCCACTTTGGTCCTGAGCGGCGGGAAGCAGTGCTGATGAAGAACATAATTCGCACGCTTCGAACCGAACGCGGTTGGAGTCAGGCGGCGCTGGCGGACCAGCTTGGCGTCTCGCGGCAATCGGTGAACGCCATCGAGACCGGTAAATACGATCCCTCATTGCCGCTGGCATTCTCGATCGCGCGCCTGTTTGGAAAGTCTATTGAAGAGATCTTCGAAGATGAGACCGTATCGGACGCCAAGCTGGCAGCCGAATGAACAGACAAAAAAGAGGGGGTGCGGACCTTGCGGCTCGCACCCCCGTTTTGGCTTCATTTGTGTCGCTAGTGACAAGTTCCGCTAAGTCCCTGCCTTCGCGCCTCAATTGAGGCCTGAAACTTCCCGTTCTGCTTGCGCAGTTTTGTTAAGTCCCACCATCCAGATCCCGTTACCGGTGTTCTTTCTGGCCTACGTTGCGGCTCGTGCCCCGTTCGTAGGTATGGCCCTGTCTCC
>JANSXJ010000469.1 GCA_024743015.1 Hyphomonas sp.
AAGGCTGAAAAAGCTTGATCACGCGCAGTTGCTGGGTGTTTTTCCGCAACTGCGCCGTGACTATCCCAAGGGCGCAAGCGCCCCGAAAGCCTTCTGGATTACCGAGCCGCCGCGTGAAGCCTTAGGCGATAACGAGCGGGCTTCGTGAAGAGCGCGACGACCGCCACCCCGATTGGCCCGATTGATTCTGCTATGGATGGCCGCGCACGACACGAGTTTACACGTCAGGTCTTCAACGCTGCGCCTGTGCGGGCCAAGGTGAGAATCTGTTCCCTGAATTGAAGGGAAGGCTCTCATCGTGAAAATCTTTGTGACGGAGTGAAGACCTTCGCCGTCGCTTACTGATAGACCAGCGCATAGCACGGCCGGCTGATCACTGTGCCAGATGGGCCACACCTGTCATGGCCACCCCCTACGATGGACCTCAATTTTTTCCCTGTAATCTTTACGGAGATGTCAAGTCAGGTAATGTTGTTGACTATGGTTAGCGGGGTATCCCTCATGGTTAATGTCACCGCTTCATGTTTTCTCACGGCGGCGGCGTTGATATTGAGCGGAGCCGCCGCTGGATCGACTCCCGTCCACCTGATCGGTCATCAGCTTGATGGGCTGCCGGTTCCGCCTTCGGTTCACGGCACGCCGGGTATCGTCCTGGTGCAGGCCGACGCGGGCATGTTCTCGCGCCAAACCTGGCGCGAGGCACAGCAGGCTCTCAACCACTTCGGGCAAGACGCCGGGACTCCAGACGGGCTGCCCGGACGCAAGACCCGTGCGGCAATTCGTGGATATCAGGCTTCGATAGGGGAGACGCCGACTGGTGAGCTCGGCCGGGCAGCCATGGGACTGCTATTAGAGCGATACCGGAATGCGTTGAAGCGGTCGCCGGCGCCGCAGCAGTCCGAAATCCAGCTTCCCGCCATCGTCAGCGAAGAGGTATCGAGCATCGCAGATATGTGCAGCACAAACGCTTCTGCGTTGCTCGCCAAGCCCGGTTTCGTTCAGGAAAGCGATCTGAATGGCGACGGCGTTTCCGATTATGTCGTGGACGGATCAGCGTCGGGGTGCATGTTCACTTGCGGTGCCCAATACTGCACCATTACCGTGTTCGGATCGAATGGTCAGTCCGGCTACACTCGGTCCGATTTCCTTGGCGATAGCGCTAATCTTTCCCAGTACAGTTGCGCCACCGACGGCACCTGCCGCATCGCAGATGAAGAGGTCCAACGTCCGCCGAGCACAGCGACAGAGCCGAGCCCGGCCACTGGGCAGAATGCACCCATCGCTGAGAATACCGCTGCCTTCGGCTCCGCGCCGATCTACGAGCGTTTCCGCAATCTGGAATTGCCGGTATCGCGGACGAGAAACTGGGTCTTCTTCCAGTTTCTACGAACCGGTGGCATTGATCTTTTCGTGCAGAACAGGATGCTCAATCGCCCCATGCACGATTTGATTTATTACATACTGACACCACGCGCTGGCGGAGGGTACGCGATTGCGGCCAGCAACGAGGCCGATCCGCTTTATGTCGATCCGCAAGTCACTCACACGTGGACAACCGGATTACCAACGATACCAGACGGGTCGCTTGTCTGTTGGCAGTACGATCCGCGAGAAGCAGATTTCCGGGTGTTCGACACGGTGATGATGGTGCCAACGCCATCGTCGCCATTCGAGACAATTCGTAACTTTGGCGGAATTTCGGAACTCACGCGGCGCGATCCGGTAGCCCCGCGTCTAACCTCAGATCGGATGCCCTGTCGGGGGCTACTGAATGGAGCTGGCCTGGCGCCGCCCTCTACCTCGTCCGCCGAAATCTGGCACAGCATGATCGCCGAAACTGAACCCCAGGTCACCGTGGTCGACAAATTGGGCTACATGAGCAATCCCATGGGCTTTGCGTCGGAACCGGCATGGATGGCGACCTTGCAGAACAACTCCGACCTCGTGGCACGGGAGATGCGCTTTGCGATTCATTCCGAAACAGATTCAGGTTTGAACTTACTGGCAACTTGGGAACCGCAAGTAGGTTACATCGACGGGCTTGAAGGTGAGTTGGCAATCATCGAAAGTCCCCCGCCGACTGAAAACATTACCGTCTGCGTCGAGCATCTGACGGCAGACGGAAGCCAGCGCACGATCACGATCGTGCCGATGGAGGGGGCTCAGGTTTCAGGAATGGGGTGGGAGTTTCGACCGCGTGCTCCGTCGAGAGTCGGCCAGACAGACAGACAAAACGCTTGCTCCGATCCCGCATATTTATCGCAGCTTAACTAACTGTTTTGATGGGCTATTTTTTGATGTTTCTGTCTCATTGAGCCTTCGCCAATCCTCCTGACAGGTTCGCTGACAGCCCTTCCGCATTGCAGAGTCTACGAAAGCAGTTGCGTGCCCCCGATTTGAACCTGCGAATTGGACATATTGAGTTTGAGCCGGCCACGCTCGACAAACCATCGAAACGCGCCCACGAACCACCTTAATCATCGCACTTCGGCTTCGCTTGCTGGAACATTACCGGAACTCTCGTGGGACTTTTCGTGGGACTTTTGTGCATTTTCGTGGCACTTGGGGCGCTTTGTTCCCTTGTTGTTTCGCAAGGGTTCGGTTAAAGGGTGCGCGAAACCCTTATGTTTCAAGGGCCGGAGTGTAGCGCAGCCTGGTAGCGCACCTCGTTCGGGACG
>JANSXJ010000065.1 GCA_024743015.1 Hyphomonas sp.
AACACACTCAGTTGATCATTGCCGACAAGCATCATCTAGAGTGGACGTATTTGCTATGAAACCCATCACTGCGCGCGTTGCGGCGCTGAGCGCTGCGAGTGCTATTGTCTTGTCTGTGTCATCTCAGGCCCAGGACTATTCAACGGCCTTCGACCGAGACCCGGTCCTGACTGCCGATAAGCGCCCGAATCCGGAAACAGACCCTGTTCCCCTGCCTGTGGGGATATTCGTGGTTCAGCCTAATGTTGATTTCGGCGTTGGTTGGTCATCGAATATCTTTGCCGGGGCAACGAATGAAGAGGCGGCGACATTCTTTCAGTTTAAACCGACCTTCGACGTCAGTTCGGACTGGGCGCGTCACGCGATGGGCGGGTTGCTGCAATTTGATCATGTCGAGAATTCAGATTTCTCGTCGGAGAGTTTCACCGATGTGAAACTGGGCTTGAACGGTCGGCTTGATCTGACCGGAACCCTTTCCGTCTCCGGCAGACTGTTCAGCGAGGATATCACCGAAGACCGCACCGCTTTGGCGAGCGTTGCTGGCGCCTTGGAGCCGAATGAGTTTAGTCGAAGCGGAGGCGGAATAGACCTGCAGCATGAAGGACAGCGGTGGTTGTTCGGCGCGCAAGTGGATCTGACCGCGTTTGACTATGACGATGTCGAAGTCCCGTTGAGCCTTATCCAGGATCAGGATTTCCGCGATCATGATGAAATCGATGGAAGGATCAGAGTGGCCTATGCGGTCGATCCAAACTGGGTTGCATATACTGAAGCGCAACGCATCGAAGCAGACTTTGATCTGCCAGGCATCTTCAACGCGTTCAATCGCGATTATGAAGGCAATACGGTCAGCGTCGGTTCCGATTTCCGATTGGGCGACTCCGTTAGCGGCGATATCGGGGTCGGCTTCATGAGTTACACATTCACGGACCCGACTTACGCAGACATCGAAGATGTTTCCGTCTCTGGAAATGTGCAATGGGCCCTGGCCGAGCGCACGACAATTGAAACCGAGTTCTCGCGAGGATTCTTCGATCCCGGCATTCTGTTGGATATTGCCGCGATCGAAACCGGGCTGAACGTTCAGCTGGCTCATGGGGTCAGCCCCAATGTATTCCTGACAGGCGGTGCCGGGTTCAACAATTATGAGTTCGAGAACATCGACCGTAGCGATGACCGGATCGATGTGAACCTTGGCGCGAATTGGCGTCTCAACAAGAACATCTGGTTGGAAAGCAATTTCGAACTGCGAGACAGCTCGTCGCCCGTCCAGGAATTCACGGAAAACCGGGTGTTGTTCCGAATGCGCGTATTCCCTTAGGCGCGCAGACGCTCGTCGGCGGCGATCGTGGAAGCGATAAAGCCGCCGCCGAGTATCCTTGTGGAGCCGCCCGCATCATAGAGCACGCTCGCCTGACCGCGGGCAACACCTTCTTCGGGTTGCTCGAACCAGACAGCTGGCGCGCCATGGAAATAGCCGAGGTGAGCCGGCGCAGGTTCGCGGGTTGAGCGCACACGAACCAGCATCGGGTCGCCGCGCTCACACGCCGCTTCGAGCGTGCCATCGCCTAACCAGTTCAGCTCTTCCATGGTGAGACCAGCAGTGAGAAGGGCGTCGCGCGGGCCGACGATGACTTGCCGGGCGGCCGCATCGATTTTGACCACGAAGAGGGGGTCACCGGTCGCCACGCCGAGGCCGCGTCGCTGACCGATCGTGTAGTGGATGACACCGCTATGTTCTCCGAGCACGCGACCGTCCAGGTGAACGATCTCGCCGCCACGACCGGAACCCGGGCGCAGCTTCTCCACGACGTTCGCGTACGAGCCCTCCGGCACGAAGCAAATGTCCTGACTATCGGGCTTGGCAGCGACGGGCAGATTGAAATGATCGGCAAGGGCGCGCACGTCTGTCTTTGGCAGATCGCCGAGCGGGAAGCGAACATAGTCCAACTGTTCTTTCGTCGTGGCGAAGAGAAAATAGGATTGATCTCTGCTGGCATCGGCAGCGCGATGGAGCTCAGGCGCGTGCGCACCGTCCACGCGGCGAATGTAATGTCCCGTCGCGAGACAATCGGCGCCAAGATCCTTGGCCGTCCGCAACAGGTCTGAGAACTTTACCGTCTGGTTGCAGCGAATGCACGGGATCGGCGTCGCGCCGGACAGATACGTGTCCGCGAAATCTTCCATTACCTGCTCTTTAAAGCGGCTCTCATAATCCAGCACATAATGCGGGATCCCGATCTGATCAGAAACATTGCGCGCATCGTGAATGTCCTGACCGGCACAACAGGCCCCTTTCTTTTCGATGGCTGCGCCATGATCATAGAGTTGCAGTGTAATCCCAATTACATCAAAGCCGCGTGCAGCAAGCAGGGCCGCAACGACAGATGAGTCGACGCCGCCAGACATCGCGGCAACAACACGCGTTTGAGAAGGAGGCTTCGCAAAGCCGAGGGAATTGAGTGCACCATCAATAGGTGCCGGTTCCGGCGCGGTCAGCGCCTTTAGATCGATCGTCATGTTCGTCTCCAAACGGGTTCAAGGCCCGAAGCAGATGGGATTTGTGGCTATATAGGCCTGCAAAACCGCCGCGACCAGACATGTTCTGCGGCGCTAACGCGGTCAGACCTCAGCGCCATGCAGATCTGGATCAGCGTTTCCGAAAAATGATTGCGGCGCAGTCTTTTCTAGTCGAAGTAGGTCTATATTGCGGATGGGGCGGCTATGGAACCGGAGAATACTGACAGTCAACTTGTGAAATACCGCAGACGGATGCGCGGTATCGCAACCTTCTTCATGATCATTTTTGCGATAGGCGGACTGGGCGTCCTGGTTCTGATCGCGACGCAATCAGGGCCCTATACAGACGCTGATTTGTTCGGTCGGGTTCTGATGATGATCGGCGGAATTTTTGGGGCCTTCGCGGCATGGCATGGCTCCAGAATGGGTGCGATTTCAGTCGTGTTGTTGCAATTAATTTCGCCAGTCATGGGATTGATGGGGGCCGCTGAACTCAGCGCCGCTGATTGGGTTCGGTCGAGCGTCTATATCGTCCTCGCGGTCGTCATGACGATCAGCGCAATGCGTTACGTGTCTGAAAGCGCCTATCGGAACAAGGACATTCAGGGGAATGCGGTTTTTCGCTGGATCGGAAAAGCCGTGAATGGCGCCGTGTTGGCGGTATTCGGATTTGGTTTGGCGGTGATCGCCAATGACACCACGGTTCAGGTTCTCAAGGGGAGTGAGATTTCCCAGTCGCACCTGGATTGGTTGGTGGAAAAGCAATTCCTGCTTCCGGACGAGAAGCCGCTCTATTTCTATATCGATGGTGTTTTCTCTATTGAAGAGGGTGGGTCGCTGTTGACCGACCAATTCGTCGGGACCTGGTGGAAAGAAGACGGCGAAGTCACGTCGTACTGGACCAGACTCGGGGAGATTTGTGAGGTCGAAAAACGAAACGAAGGCAGTTGGATTGAGGATGCCATTTATCGGGTGCACAGCCCGGGTCCCGATCAGTGGTTAGAGCTTTGGCTTTCAATCGAGGAAGATCAGCACGAGCATTTCGTGTCCCGAATGAAGTCGATCAACAATAGAAAGATGACGCCGGAGGTTCAAAAATTCTGTAACGAAAACCGTCCACTGGATTGGGTTGAGATTGCAGCGATGAATGGCATTTCCGCGGACATTGTCGGTCCGGATGAGGTGAGCGATGCGCAACGCGAATGGCTCACTTCAAAGAATTATCTGGTGGAGGATGAAACCCTCCTGAAATTCTATTCGTACGGCGTGTACTCGATCGAAGAGGGCGGGGCTTTGCTTACAGATAAGTACTTTGGTGGCTGGCACACGGAAAACGGAACGCTTGGTGGCTGGTGGGGCGAGTTGGGGGCGCTTTGTACGATTACGCGTATAGAATCATCCGTCGGATCGACTCGAGTACTTTACGATGTCGTTGCCTCCGATGAAGGCGGTATCGAATTATCATTGCCCAAATCTGGGGATGCTGTGGATGAGCTGATCGAACAGACCTTGGCGCTGAATGAGGCCGCCGCGACCGAAGCGCATCGAACGGCATGCGCTGCTATTGAGGCTGGAGCTGATGCCGTTGACTAAGCCGTAAAGTATGGCCGGTCGCCGGCGATGGTGACGCGCTCCATGATCCGGATATTCGGGAAATAATCGCTGGCAGCATAGTGCTGACAGGCGCGATTGTCCCAGAATGCGAGAGAACCCGGGGCCCATCGGAAGCGGCACTGATACTCAGGCAGCCAGGCGCGGTGATAGAGGTACTTCAATAATTCATCGCTCTCTTGCCGGTCCATACCGACAATGTGATCAGTGAACGCTACATTGACATAAAGTCCGCGTTCACCGGTCTCAGGATGAGTGCGCACCACAGGATGCTCTTGCGGCGGAAACTTTTCATGCAGTGTAGAGGCGTCTTTCTTCAGACGTCGTGAGAACACGCGGGCGATATCGTGGACAGCCGTCATTTCACACAGACGCTGTTTCAAATCTGGATCGAGGTCTTCGTAAGCGCGGATCATATTGGAAAACAGCGTATCCCCACCGAGTTCTGGGAGTTCGATGGCGCGCAGTATGGAACCGAGCGAAGGTTCCGCCCGCCAGGTAACATCGGAATGCCAGTTGTTTTCCTGGCCGCGGGAATTTGGGCCGTGCGCAATTCTCAAGACTTCCGGGTCCGGTTGGTCTTTTGGAGTCGCTGGATGAATTTCCAAATCGCCAAACGCGCGGGCGAATGCGATGTGCTGTTCGCGTGTCAGATCATGCTGATCGCGGAAGAACACGACCTGGTATTTCAGCAGCGCAGCGCGGACTTCTTCGACCAATGTATCGTCAAACTGAGTGAGATCTGCGCCGATGAGTTCCGCACCGATTGCTGGTGATAGTAGCCTTGGCTCAAACCGGGTGAACTCGGTGTTTGCGTCGTAGGCCATGTTTCCTCCGTTTTCTTTGAAACTAGCATAGACGGAGCAGAGCCCCTAGAGGCCTTGCTAAATCTGCGCTCGGATCATGTTGAGGGCAGCCTCAATTGTCGCCATGCGGACTTCGTAACGCCCAATATCGCCGAGCATTAGCATTTCATGCATCATGGCTTTGTTCTCTCGGGCGCAAGCCAGGTGAACCGTTCCGACCGGTTTCATGGGTGTCCCCCCGCCCGGGCCTGCAATACCGGTCACGGCAATCGCGAGATTGGCGCGGCTTTCCGCCATCGCACCTTCCGCCATCAGGCGGGCCACCGGCTCAGAAACCGCGCCATAGTCTGCCAGGACATCTCCGGCGACGCCGAGCATCTCGGCTTTTGCAGAATTCGAATAGGTCACAAATCCGCGTTCAAGCACCTTGGATGAGCCTGCGAACTCGGTGAACAGACCCGCGATCAGGCCGCCAGTACAGCTTTCGGCTGTGGCGATTTTGACCCGCCGTTCCATGGCTTCATCCATAACGAGGAGCGCGAGATTGCGGATGCGGTCAGGAAACATTTTCGGACTCTATTTGAGACTAGGGGAGGGAGATAGTACGGCGCTGGCCTGGGCCGCGATGCCTTCACCACGACCGGTGAAGCCGAGGCCTTCCGTCGTTGTCGCTTTAACGCTGACGGCGTCCAGTGGCAGACCTGTAACTCGAGCGGTTTCGGTCCGCATCGCCTCTCGGTGAGGCTTTACTTTTGGGGATTCACAAATCACGGTCAGGTCGCAACTTGACAGCGACCAGCCCGCAGCTGCTGCTTCCTCAACCGCGTGCTTCAGAAAGACTTCAGAGGCCGCGCCTTTCCACTTCGCGTCGCTCGGCGGGAAGTGATCGCCAATATCGCCAAGTGCGGCGGCGCCCAAAATGGCGTCCGTCAATGCGTGCCAGGCAACATCAGCGTCGGAATGGCCGGCAAGTTTCTGGTCGTGCGGGATGCGCACGCCGCATAGCACGACTGCGTCGCCAGGCTCAAAAGCGTGGACGTCATAACCAGTACCAAAACGGGGCGCGGATTCAGGAGACATAAGCAAGACTTCTAATCGTTTCAGGTCGTCTGGATAGGTTATCTTCGCGAGACGTTCTGAGCCTTCCACGAGCGCCACTCTTCCATCGCGCGCCTCAATCGCTGCTAAATCATCTACAAGATCTTCCGATTGCGAGAGTGCCTCGCAAATGTCGGCAAATTTGAAGATTTGCGGGGTTTGTACGCGATACAGCTTTTCGCGACCGACCGTGGTCAGACCGTCTCCAGACTCGCGTTTTAGCGCATCCGGGACCGGCAAGGCCGGCGCGGCGGCATCTGCGCGCTCCATGGCTTCGATCAGGCGCGTAATCGTGATCTGGTCAAGGCCGGGGCGCGCGGCATCGTGTATGAGGACCAGATCCTGCGCCGACAGGGCGCACGCCTGCAGGCCAGCTTTAACCGATGCTGTGCGCGTTGAACCGCCAGAAACCACGGTGATGGAGGGATCTACGCGCGTGGCATAGGCCTCGCGCTCACCCTCTGGCACGACAAGAACGATCTGCTCTATACGTTGATGCTGGCGAAACGCGCGGATCGACCATTCGAATACGGGTCTCCCGGCAAGGCTCTGGACCTGCTTCGGCAAGTCTCCACCGGCTCTTTCGCCGCGACCGGCGGCAACGATGACAGCTGCGATAGGCATGTGGGCTGAATAACGCGTTGCGGTAAAAAAGCCACATGCCATGCATGAACGAATGCCAGAACCTCAGTGCTACACTTTTGTGCACCGCAAAAATATGATTTGAGAAACTTTATGATGAGAATGCCTTCTTTTCAGGCAGAGCGGGTTTGGCTTGCTCCTATGTCAGGATCAACTGATGCCGCATTCAGGCGCCAGGCGGTTCGCTATGGCGCCCCTGCTGTCGTGTCTGAAATGGTAGCGGGCGAGGCGTTGGCGGAAGCGCGCCCGGATGTGGTGCGTAAGACCTGCCGCCATGAAGGGCGCGGGCTCTGGGTTGTGCAACTCGCCGGACGACGTCCGGAAGACATGAGACGCGGCGCGGAGCTCCTCGTAGATGCCGGTGTCGACGTGATCGACATCAATATGGGGTGCCCATCGCGACAAGTGACCGGTGGGAATTCGGGATCGGCGCTCATGCGAGAGCCGGATCTCGCCCTAAAGATCATCGAGGCGACGGTGGCTGGCGCCGGTCAGATCCCCGTGACGCTGAAGACCCGGCTCGGTTGGGACCACGACCTGCTAAATGCACCGGAGCTGTCACGCGCGGCGGTGGATAGCGGCGTCCAGATGCTTGCCATTCATGGCCGGACACGTTGCCAGTTTTATAAAGGGCAGGCCGATTGGGCGGCGATTGCAGACACCGTGAATGCCGTCAATGTCCCAGTGATCGCAAATGGTGATATCAGCTCTTTGAGCGCTGCAGAGGCGGCGCTGGACGCTTCAGGCGCGTATGGTGTGATGGTCGGCCGGGCAGCCATGGGGCAGCCTTGGTTACTTGGTGCACTCGCGGCCCAATTGGACGGGCGCACCTTCACGTGGCCTAGCCTGCAACAACAGGCAGAAGGCCTCTGCGAGCAGATTGAAGATAGCCTTAGCCTGTACGGCCCATCGCTTGGCAAACGGATCGTCAGAAAGCACGTTGCAGCGCATATCGATCATGTCGATCTACCGCTCGAGGATGGCGCGCGAAGATCATTGCGCGCGCAATTGTGCCGGATCGATGATCCGAGCGAACTCATCAGACAGATACGCGCGCTCTATTCCAGCGCAGAAACAAAGGTCGCAGCATGATGACGACATTGGATTTGGTTGGCCTGGCGCCGTTCGCGCTGCTCGGCCTGGATGAGCGCCGGCGTGTCAGCGCCGCGAATCCTGAAGCACAGTCGCTCTTGGGGCAGTCCGAACGCGCCATGTTTCGCAAGCCGCTCAGCGAGATTCTGTTCCACGACTCGCCAATCTTCGCGTTGATGGACAAAGCCATCGGCCTCAAAGGCGACGTCACCGCGCACAGCGTTTCGATCAGTGGACCAGGTCTGCAAAAGACCCGTGTGTTGGATATGCGGCTTCGTCCACTTCAGGATGGCAGCTTCGTCATCGCGATGACGGAAGCGAATGACGCGACAATCGTGAACAACAATCCGGCCGGTGTCGCCGCCTTTGGACGTATTCTGGGACATGAGGTTAAAAACCCGCTCGCTGGGATATCTGGGGCCGCGCAGCTCCTTTCTCGGAATGCGCGTGAAGATCAGGCGGCGATGCTCGATATCATTCAGAGCGAGTCTCGGCGGATCGAGCGGCTTGTGTCGCGCCTGTCGGCCTTCGAATTGTTCTCGGCACCAGCGAGGGAGCCGCTGAATATTCATGAACTTCTCGACCGGGTAGTCATGGCCGAGGAAGCCGCGCAGGCGGGCAAAATCTCCGTCGTCCGCCTTTATGACCCGTCTCTTCCCGACATATTGGCGGATCAGGATCATTTGCACGAAGCCTTTCAGAATGTTCTCAGGAACGCCATCGAGGCCACTCAATCCTTCACACAAAGTCCGCAGATCCAGATCGAGACAGCCTTTGAAACGAGTTTCGCAATTGTTCGCCGTGATGGATCCGAACGCCTCGGTCGTGCGATCCGGGTGACCATCGAAGATAACGGTCCCGGCGTCCCTGCCGAGAAGAAGGCGCGCATGTTTGATATGTTCATGTCGTCAAAGTCGGGTGGCCGAGGACTGGGACTAAGCGTCGTGAATGAAATCGTCGCGGCCCACAAAGGCCGTATCAAAGTCGACAGCAAGCCGGGATTGACCCGCTTTTCCATCTACCTGCCATTGCCAGGATCGAAGAAATCATGAGCCAGAAAACCGTCCTTCTTGCTGAAGACGATGCAAGCATCCGTCTAATCGTCAACCAGACTTTGGTGACAGCTGGTTACACCGTTCGCGCGACCAGTTCTCCCGAAGCGCTTGAGCGTTGGGTCCGCAATGGTGAGGGGGATGTCGTCGTCACCGACGTGTACCTGACGGATACGCCCATTTTTGAGCTGTTGCCGTCGTTCAAGCTTGTGCGTCCTGAATTGCCGATCATTGTCATGAGCGGACAGAACACAATTCTGACAGCCGCCTCCGCCGCGCAACACGGCGCTTACGATTATCTGCCGAAACCATTTGATATCGACCAGCTGACGGATCTGGTGGGGCGGGCGCTGGAAGACACAAAAACGGCAGGTACAGCGCCCAAAAAGGCGACCAAAGAAGAAACAGTCGGTGCAGGCGTGCCACTGGTTGGCCGGTCTGCCGTGATGCAGGACGTGTATCGCACCATCTCGCGGGTTATGAACACCGACCTGACGGTTCTCATCGAAGGGGAGTCCGGAACTGGAAAAGAACTCGCCGCGCGCGCAATCCATGACCTTGGTGAGTCGCGGTCAGGACCTTTCTATTCTCTCGATCTGTCGATGCGTCCGCCGCAAGAAGTGAGTGCCGAACTATTCGGATCCGACGACGCACCTGGCGTCGCCTTCGATCGGCAAGCAACGATTTATCTCGATGAAGTCGGTGACCTCACGCAGGAAGCTCAGACCCAACTCGTCAAATTGATGCGGGAAGAGGGGGGTGCGCGCATCATCGCCTCAACCCGGCAACCGCTCTCGGCTTTGGTCGAGGCCGGTGATTTTCGTGAAGACCTTTATTACCGCATGAACGTGGTCCGGATCGAAATGCCGCCTTTGCGCCGACGTAAGGATGACATTCCAGAACTCGTCAAAGCCTTCCTCATCCGCGCCGAATCACGCGGGCTTGCGTCCAAGCAGGTCGCCAAGCAGGCGATGGAATTGCTAATGGCTTACGATTGGCCGGGTAATGTTCGTGAACTGGAGAATCTGATCTTCCGGTTGGCCGCGTTGAGCCCGGACGCGACCATCACTCAGCGCGATATTGAACGTGAATTGCGCGCTGAATCTCTCAAAGAGCAAGGGCCGGACGCCTCGCTGGAAAGTGAGATCGAAACCTTGTTGCACCGTTACGTTATGGCGGATTTGCTGCAGGGCGGCGAGGAAGATGGTAAGATTTATCACAATGTTCTGGAACAGGTGGAGCGGCCGCTCATTAAGTTGGCTCTGAGCGTCACCTCAGGCAATAAGTTGCGTACCGCGGCGTTGCTGGGGGTCAACAGAAACACCTTGCGCGCACGCATGGGTGTGCTTGGAATGACAGAAGACTGATTGACGTAAGGGATAAGTGTTGCTCTAAATCACCACTGTTGCTGTTAAGTGACAGTGTGTGTTTGAGGTCCCGTATTTGGCGTCCAGCGTATTAGCCACTCTCAGACGAAATGGTGGGCTTTGGTTCCAGGGTCTGTTCGTGCTTGCAGCTGTTGGCGGCGCGGCGGCAACAATTATTGCGCTTGGCCGCAGCAGCCCCACCGATCCCATCCCGGAAGGCCTGATGTTCCTGTTGATCGGGAATATGGTTATCCTGGTCGTCCTGGCTGGCTTGATTGTCTCGCGCTATCTTTCCATCCGACGGCAGCGGGCTGAAGGTGGTGGGCGGCTGACCCGCCGGTTCATGCTCCTCTTCGGTACGGTCGCGCTAATCCCCGCGGTTATTGTATCGCTGTTCCTTTGGCTGACTATTGCCCGCGGGATCGACACCTGGCTCGGAGATACTGTTCTCACGCTTGTTGATGAGATCGGTACGATCACCGCTGAAAGCGGCGAGCACTTTGCCGCTCAGTTTGAAGCCGATGCTGAGGCTGTCGCGGATGATGTGGACGCGTCCGCCGGTGGATTCCAAGCTAATCCTGAGGCATTCGAAACAATCTTTAGCGTGCTCGCCACGTATCGCGAATTCTCAGCCGCCTACATCATCGATCGCAATGGCTACCCGCTTGCGATCGCCGAGAACATGAGTTCCCCGAATCATTATGGCCGTCCAGCCGCGGAGTATTTTGATGCTGCCGATCGCGGCGAAACAGTCGCCGTTTTGAGGCCGCAGGCCGGGTATACGTTCGCCCTGCAGAGACTGGAGAATTTCGGCGCCAGCTACCTCTACCTGGCGCGGCCCGTGGATCCGGAGCTGTTCGCCCGGCTCGACCGCGCCCGGGCAGCCGGAACCAATTACCGTCTGGCGCAACAGCGTAGCAACGAAATTCGGACGCTCTTCATCGTGTCGTATCTGCAGATCGTGGCGCTGGTGCTGCTACTTTCTGTTCGTTTGGCGCAGGAAATCGCGGAGCGTATCTCCCGACCGATTAGCCGCCTTGCCAGCGCTGCGCTGGACGTCAGTGAAGGACGACGCGGTGTGTCGGTGCCGCTGCCGGAATCCGACGATGAAGTGCGCGCGCTGTCTAATTCGTTCAACATGATGACGCGGCAACTGGACGAGCGACGTGATGACCTTGTTTCGGCGCGTGAAGAAGCGGAAGAACGCCGCCGTTTTCTTGAGACATTGCTGGTCGAGCTTAGTTCCGGCGTGATCCGGATCGATTCTGCGGGGATCGTTACCATTGCCAACCGATCCGCCGAGACCTTGCTCGACCAGGGACAGTTGGAAGGCCGCCTATTGCCGGAAATCTATCCAGAGATCTGGAGCCGCGTTGAAGAGGTCCATACCCACCGCAGTCAGGATGATACGTTCATCAACATGATGACCGAAGACGGTCTGCGCCATGTCCGTGTGAAAGTGACGTCGGACACGGTAGGCGGGTACGTGATCACGCTCGACGACACGACCCGTTTGATCTCCGCGCAGCGTCAGATGGCGTGGCGTGACGTAGCGCGCCGAATTGCGCATGAAATTCGCAACCCTCTTACACCGATCCAGCTTTCGACAGAGCGCATTCGTCGGCGCTACGGAGATCAAATCAATGATGAGGACGGCGTTTTCGAACGCTGCATCAATACAATCTTGCGCCAGGTCTCGGATATCGGGCGCATGGTCCAGGAATTTTCCGACTTCGCCCGGATGCCCAAGCCAACGCCTGTTCGCTTCGATTTGGCCGCGCTCGTGACAGATGTGGTGTTTGCCCAGCGCGTGGTGCATCCAGATTTTCGCTTTGTGCTGTCCATGCCGGATGAAGGCTTGGAAACGCTTGGAGATGAGCGCTTGCTCGGGCAGGCATTGACCAATGTCGTCAAGAACGCTGCTGAAGCGCTGTCCAGACGCCCGCAGAACGATGAAACCCAAGGGCAGGTCAGCGTCACTGTTGAACGATCTGAGGAAGACGGATTCATCGTCATTTCCATTGAAGATAATGGGCCGGGTTTCCCAAAAGATGCGCGTGATCAACTGCTTGAGCCGTATGTCACCGCGCGCGAAGGCGGTACTGGCCTCGGTCTTGCGATCGTGAACCGCGTGATCATGGATCACGGCGGCAGTGTCCAACTTTTAGAACCCACACATGGGGCCCAGGGGGCGATTGTGAAAATTGTTCTGCCATACAGTCTGTCCGGAGCGGCAGATGGAGAACACCAGACTTTGGAGTATGCCAATGAGTACTGACATTCTTGTCGTCGATGACGAACCGGATATTCGCGAACTGATTGCCGGAGTTCTGGAAGATGATGGTCACGGTGTTCGTGTTGCCGCCACGGCTGAGCGCGCGATTGAGGAAGTGCGAAGCCGCACACCGAGCCTCGTCGTTCTCGACGTCTGGTTGCAGGGCAGCGATATGGACGGGCTCTCAGTTCTGAAATACCTGAAGCAGATCGATCCGATCTTGCCGGTGATCGTAATCAGTGGGCACGGCAATGTTGAGACCGCAGTGGCAGCCATTCGGCGGGGCGCCTACGACTTTATTGAGAAACCTTTCAAAGCTGACCGGCTGCTCCATCTGGTCGCGCGGGCGATTGAGTCGTCAAAATTGAAACGCGAAAATGAAACGCTCCGCAATCACAGCTTCTCCGTATCCGAGTGGATCGGCACGAGCGGCG
The DNA here is from genome assembly GCA_024743015.1 of Hyphomonas sp. GTDB lineage: Bacteria > Pseudomonadota > Alphaproteobacteria > Caulobacterales > Hyphomonadaceae > Henriciella. The sequence goes on from JANSXJ010000065.1 coordinate 12,898, forward strand.
CAGCGCAAGCTCTGCGCGCTCAGATCGAAAAAGTTGCGCCAACGAATTCGCGCGTTCTGGTCTCCGGCGAGGCTGGTGTCGGCAAGGAACTCTGCGCGAAACTCATTCATGAGAATTCGCGACGTGCAGGTGGACCGTTCGTTGCTGTAAACGCCGCGAACATAGCGCCGGAACAGATGGAGCGAGAGCTTTTCGGCGAAGAAGACAATTCCGGCATGCCTGTCAAAATCGGTGTCTTCGAACAAGCACATGGCGGCACGCTTCTGCTTGATGAAGTCGGCGATATGCCGCTCGGGACTCAAAGCAAGATTCTTCGCGTCCTGACCGAACAACGTTTCCAGCGTGTTGGCGGGGGCTCAGATGTGAGTGTCGATGTTCGCGTCATGTCGTCATCTACCCGCGATCTGGAAGAGGCGATTGCGACCCAGACGTTCAGGAAAGACCTCTATTATCGACTGAATGTCGTGCCGTTAAATGTGCCGTCTCTCGCCGACCGTCGCGATGATATCCCCGCACTGGTTGAGTATTTTAGCTCAAGAATTGCCGATACATCGGGCCTGACACCTCGCGCTTTCAGCGATGAGGCGATTGCGGTTCTTCAATCCATGGGATGGCCGGGCAATGTTCGCCAACTCCGCAATCTGGTCGAGCGAGTGCTTATCCTTTCACGCGACAGTCAGAGCGCATATATCAGCGTGGATGAGCTACCGCTGGATCGAGGTTCAGGCGATGGCGGCGATGCGATGGGGGTCTCAGCCGATTTCGTCGGTCTTTCTCTGCGTGATGCGCGTGAGCAGTTCGAGCGGGATTATCTATCGCTTCAGATTACCAGATTTGATGGCAATATTTCCCGAACCGCCGAGTTTATTGGCATGGAACGGTCAGCTCTACACCGAAAATTAAAGGCACTTGGGGTAAACGCCTCAGCGAGTCGCACGGAAAACCGGTAAATGCGTGTAATCATTTGTGGTGCGGGCCGCGTTGGGCAGGGCATTGCCCGCCATCTGGCGCAAGAGCACCACGACATCACAATGATCGACGAGAATGATGATCTGATCGAGCAGGTTCAGATCGATTTCGACGTGCGCGGCGTGGTTG
>JANSXJ010000370.1 GCA_024743015.1 Hyphomonas sp.
AGGATCTGGTCGCCCGTTATGGCGGTGATGAATTTGCGATTGTTCTGCCCAATATCGAAATCACCTCCGCCTACAATCTGATGGTATCGATCAAGCACCAGTTTGAAGGCATGCGGATGTTCAACACACCGAACCAGGGGGCGTCCACCATGGCGACAGCCTCGTTCGGGATTAGCACCTACAAGGACCGCCGCACCGCCGAAGATATGGTCACAGCCGCCGATACCGCACTTAGTCGCGCAAAAACGACAGGCCGTAACCGCGTCTGCGCCGAAGGCCTCTCATAAGAAAAGAGTGCCAAGGGTGATCTCCGCCTTGCCTATTCGTACCTGCGTCCGTTAGCCGCCCATAGCAATGCGTTCTGTTACGAGGCTCCGCTGACCATGTCCTCATAGGCCTCTGTCGCTTCTAACCAGTCGATCTCGGCCTGCTCTAAATCGTCTACCAATGCGGCGCGGTCGCGCATCAGATCTTGCAGAGTGTCTGACGACAAGCCCGGTGTCGCCAAATCGCTGTCTATGTCTTCGATGCGCTTGGAGGCTTGCGTCATTCGTTGTTCCGCCTGCTCGGCTTTGTGCTTGTAAGGCAGCGCTGCTTTGCGCGCTTCAGAAGTCCGTCGTCGATGCTCGGCTTTATTCACACCGGCAGCAGGTGTCTCTGTCTGTGAGTTCGCTGGTATTTTGGATTGGTTGTTCTTGGCTCTTGGCTCGGCCTCATCGCGGTCAGCGCGCAGCACCAGGGCGCGATAATCCTGCAAATCGCCGTCATAGCGGGTCGCCTTGCCGTCCTTGACGAGCCAGAGCTGATCGGCTGTCGCCTCTGCGAGATAGACATCATGGGTGATCAGCAGAACGGCCCCCTGGAAGTCATTCAGCGCATAGATCAGCGCTTCACGGCTATCGATATCGAGGTGGGACGTCGGTTCATCGAGTATCAAGACATGTGGCTGCTCGATGGCCATGAGGCCAAGCAATAATCGAACTTTTTCACCACCGGAAAGCTTGTCGACCTTGGTCTCCACTTTCTCTTGTGAAAACCCCATGCCCGCCGCGATCGCGCGCTGGCGGGCGATGCTGGTGTCGCGAGGCAGCGCGCGTCGGACATGATCCAGGACCGTTTCGCCGAACGTCAGCTCATCCATTTGATCCTGCGAGAAATACCCAATGGTCACCGCCTTGGGGACAACGCGCTTGCCGCCCATCAAAGGCAGGCGTTCAGCGATCGATTTCACCAATGTTGTCTTACCCTGACCGTTGGTGCCAACAATCGCGATTCGGTCATCGGGATCGAGGCGCAGGTTCACGTCGTCCAGAATAATCGCCTCATCGCCATAACCCAGCGTCGCTCCCTGTAATTCCAGCATGGGTGGCGCGAGTTTTCCCTCAGGCGTCGCAAACGAGAATGGTGTGGTTCGCTCGCTGATCGGCACGGTGATGTCTTGCATCCGCTCGAGCATCTTGACACGGGACTGCGCCTGACGCGCCTTCGAAGCTTTGGCGCGGAACCGGTCTACGAAGGCTTGCAAGTGGGCGCGGTCGGCTTCCTGCTTGGCACGTTGGCTTTCCAATTGCGCAGCTTTGGCGGCGCGCAATTTGAGCCAGTCATCATACCCGCCTGGGCAAATGGAAAGTTGTCTGTGCTCGAGCGCCATAGTGTGGGTGACGCATCGGTTCAGTAGTTCCCGATCGTGCGAAACGATGATCACAGTGTGGGGATAGCGCTTGATATAGGTTTCGAGCCAGGCTGCGCCTTCAAGGTCGAGATAGTTGGTCGGCTCGTCCAGCAGCAAAAGGTCGGGCTGCGAGAAAAGGACACCGGCAATCGCCGCCCGCATCCGCCAACCTCCAGAAAACTCCCGAGTCTGACGCGCCAGGTCGTCATGCTTGAAGCCCAAGCCCATCAGAACTTCCGCCGCGCGTGCCTCCGCTGACCAGGCATCAATATCAATCAAGCGCGTGTGAATGTCGGCAATCCGGTTCGGGTCGGTTGCGGTATCAGCTTCTGCCATCAGCGCAGCGCGCTCTTCATCACATGCAAGCACGATATCCAGAATTGTCTCGTCGCTTGGCGCCACCTCCTGTGCCACCCAGCCGAGCCGAGCCCCGGTGCCCAGACGGATGGAGCTGTCGGCACTTGGGTTTTCAACATCTTCCCTGATCAGTCTCAGAAGCGTCGACTTGCCGGTGCCGTTACGGCCAACCAAACCGACTTTCCAGCCCTTGGAAATGGTCGCTGACGCCCCTTCGAAGAGCGGCCGCGCTTCTACGCGAAAGTCGAGGTTTGAAATGGTCAGCATGATCGCCCGGGGTGTAGCGCCTCACCCCACAAACACAATGGGTCAATGATGGGTCCGGAGGCAGACTCGCCTTGATAGGCTGGGATTGATGTGTCCGCGCGTGACCCCGAGGTGATATTGCCGGAAGCTAAACGGTGCAATAGCATCGAAGCGTGATTGAATAGGCGAGCCTATTATGAGGATCATGCTGACAGTTCTCTTACTGGCTTTGCAGGGCTTGGATGTGGCCTTGCATATTGCCACGGACCAATTCGAGCCGATCCGCTTCGTCTCGAATCTGATCGCAGCTGGCGGAGCAATACTGATACTCGTCGCGGCTCGACAGTCCAGAATTGTCGGGCTGGTCACAGGGGCAAGTTATTTCCTGTTGAACTTGGTATTCCTCGCTCAGAACGGGATGACAAATCCAGGCACAGGCGCGCTTCGCGTTCCCCTGTTTGGATTCGTCTTCTTCTCTGTGCTCTTGTTGGTTTTGTGCGTTATGCGGGCAATGAAAACTGAAGAATAGACCTGCAAACGTATTGCCCAACCCGATCGATCAACCGAACCGCATGCGCGGGCGCGCAAGGATCACCAAAAAAGAAAACCCCTGAAAATCCGAAGATTTTCAGGGGTTTATTGGGTGCGGGAGGGCGAACCTCTCAAAAAAGTAAGCTGGTAATCCCTTTTATTTCAGATGGTTAGCTATCTACTTGAGTGCAGCGACCATTCAAAGTTGCGGTCGACGCTCGCTAATGCGCGTCAGAATATCGTCCGGGGTTTCGGGCTCCTTAAGGATGTGGTCTGGGGTTCAATCAACTCATAAATTGAAGCCCGTAAGCAGCGAAACTAAAGTGCCCTCCCGCTAAAATCCGAACGTGATTTTCCGAGCCGCGAGCAGTGTACCATACTCCATACTTTTATCCACTTTTTCAACCTGTAGTGTAGATAAAAAGCTAATTCCCGGTCCGATCTAATTCGGATCAACGAAGCTCGACCAAGCAATAATCCACCAAGCAAAACAGAACTGCGCGAGTTTATGGACCAGCCCCCTCTTGTTCGCATCGGCACGGATCGCCAACGCTGATCCGCGTGTGTCGCCCCCCTAGTGCGTGGTGGTAACGATTGGCGCACCTAAAGTGCGCAGTATTTTTCTCGTTGCTCTTTTCAAGCACAGCGCGAACTCGAGGCAATGGCCCGTATTTTCATCGAGACGCAGCCATTCGAGCTGCCGCACCTGCAACGTCGCACGACATAATCACGATGTCGTGGTCTTCGCCATTGCGATCGCGCACATGATCGCGGAGTAAAGCTTCTTGTTGGAACCCCAATTCCTGAAACACAGCTCGAGCGGCGGACTGGTCGAGGGTCATTTGGGCAATGATTTTCTCGACGCCCTGAGCCACCGCCCGCGCAAACGTTTCCTGGATCATGATGCGGCCCAATCCGTTGCCGCGGGCAACTGCGCTGATTAGTACGCGGATTTCCCCGACATG
>JANSXJ010000553.1 GCA_024743015.1 Hyphomonas sp.
AGGTGATCGACCGGTTACCGGGCCCGATCTATATCGATGATCAAGCGTTACCTGCCCGTACGGTCACCAGTCAGATGCATATCCAGCAGGTTTACATTCCGAAAACGATCCTGAACCTGCCAGAATCGCTTCTAGAGGGTCAGCTTTGCATTCGACCCACTTCGCCGTCCGGGTTATTGCTTCACACTTGTCTCGACCAATTGTTCGAAATCTTAAAAACCAACCCGGATAAGATCGATTTGGCGACGATTGAACGATTTGTTGCGCTCGTGAAAACCAATGTCGGCATTCATCCGGAACGCGAAGATGTGCGGTGTCACTATCGTCAGTCGTTATTCGAGCAAATCATCTTCGACATAGAACAGAGCTTAGGAGACCCAAACTTTTCGACCGACACAATTCTGAGCCGTTTCGGCGTATCACGCGCTTCTCTCTATCGTATGTTCGAGCCGTATGGTGGGGTCAGAACCTACATTACGCGGCGTAGGGTCATTCGCGCCGTGTTGGAAATCGAAAAGCGCCAAGGCGAACGCGGTCGCCTGCGCCAAGCCGTTGAGCGATGGGGCTTTTCCTCCCAGCCCAACTTCAATCGCACCATCCGACGAGAATTTGGAACAAATCCGAGTGGTCTATTCCAGCCACGTAATCACACGGCGGGAGTGCCCAAAAACCCGGATCGCGTGCTCAAGGATTTTTTGACGCGCGTTGCCGCCTAGTTCGCGGCGCTGGTCACTTCATCGATCGGGATCGTGTAGGCGCGAGAGCAGAACTGACAATCGATTTGCAAGGTTCCGTCCGGCTCGACCATTTCTCGCAGGCTCTCATCCGCCATCCCCTGAAGAGTGCCGACCAGCCGTTCGCGGCTGCAGGTGCAGATATCGTCCAGGACCTGGGCGTCGCTATCCATCGCGACCCCGCCTTCATGGAACAGGCGATAGACCAGGTCCGGGGCTGGAAGCGCGGGATCGATCAGTTCGCCTTCGGTCAAGGTCGAGAACAAGGCCTCCGCCTCGCGCCAGCCCTCATCCGTATCGCCGCGGGCATCATCGCCGGCGATCTTCTGGATCATCATCCCGCCGGCGCGCCACTGACCGTGTTCGTCCTTGGCCACGGCCAGACGCAGCAGGGTTTCGACCTGCTCGGATTTGCGGAAATAGTCTTGCGCACATTGGGCAAGCGAGCCCTTCATCAGCGGTACAATGCCCTGATACGGCTTCATATCCGTGTTCGCATAGACGATGATCAGACCGAGACGGCCGGTCGCCCCAAACAGCTGCGGCATATGAGGCTTGTCGCCCTTATTGACCTTATTGAGCCAGGCCCAGCGCTCGGGTTCGTGTCGGGCATAGCCGCGAAGACCGCCGGCTTTGGTGTATTCTCCAACCAGCATGGAAACAGGACCGTCACCCTCGGCCTGCGCCAGGATCTTTCCATCAAACTTCATGCCCGATCCGACCAGAGCGGACAGCATGACCGCCTCGCCGAGAATTTCAGCGAGATGATCCGGGTACGCGTGACGATTGAGGATCGGCGCGATGGTTTGCTCCGACAAGCGGATCACACGGCCGCGCACCGGCAGACCTTGAGGGCTGAAACCGGCAACGAAATCGTCATTGGGTAGATTGGTCGGCGTCATGACGCTCTCCATAGGAAGGAAGGCGGCCATGTGGCAAGCCTTTGCGGAACTTACAAGGTTTCCGCGGCAGCAGGGCTCGCCAAGCCCCCCAACTGACACTAGCTAACCCGCATGACTGCCCCAGATCGCCAAAACCGTTTCCCATCTCAGCGCCTCAGCCTGG
>JANSXJ010000140.1 GCA_024743015.1 Hyphomonas sp.
CCTGACGGCCCGTACGACGAACCGATCGATTGGGCGCCCCTTGATCGGAGTTATCTGTAACGCTTTGAGGCCTGTTGCGTCTTTTAAGAGAACAGCTGGATCGTTTTTAGTTGACGAGCTTTTTTGCTGTTGTCGCTGCACCGCCCGGCCAACTGAAGGAGCCAGTTATGATCGTACAGGACCCGGTTTGCGGACGGCACATCGACCTCGACGAGGTCTATGCAAGCGAGGAACATGAAGGGTGGGAGTATTTCTTTTGCTCGGCAGTTTGTCATCGGCGGTTTCGACTAGAGCCGGCGGCTTTTGCGTCTTCACCAAAGCCGAAAAATCAACATTCAACCGAAAAGAAGGCTTCTTGAGAAACAACAATGGATCAGACTGTGAAACATCCCAGCTCTCACGCGCATCATCATAAGCAAAAAGCGAGTGGTCATCATGGCCATGCGGGTCATGATCATACTGCGATGGTAGCCGACTATCGCACGCGTTTTTGGGTAACGCTCGTTGCGACGATCCCGATACTCGTGCTTGCGCCGATGATTCAAGGCTGGCTCGGTCTCGAAGAAGCACTCGATTTTCGGGGCGACAGTTACGTGCTCGCAGCGCTGTCGACGCTGGTCTACTTCTATGGGGGTTGGCCGTTCCTGACCGGCTTTTGGTCGGAGTTGCGCTCAAACCGAACCGGCATGATGACCTTGATCGCCGTCGCGATCACCGCAGCCTATGCCTATTCGATGGCGATGGTTGTGATCGGCAGCCAAGAAACCTTCTTCTGGGAGCTCGCGACGTTGATCGCGATCATGCTCCTCGGTCACTGGATCGAGATGAAATCCGTGATGGGCGCGGGCAAGGCACTGGAGAAACTTGCCAGCTTGATGCCGGATACGGCGCATCTTGTGGAAGCTGATGGCAGCGTCCGCGAAATCGCGGTTTCGGAACTGCAAGGTGGCGAGGCACTGCTGGTCAAACCCGGCGAAAAGGTTCCAGCCGACGCGGTCATCACAAAAGGCGAATCGTCGTTGAACGAATCCATGCTGACCGGAGAGTCCAAGCCAATTCACAAAGGCCCGGATGCTCCGGTGATTGGCGGGTCGATCAATGGCGAAGGTGCATTGACGATCAGGGTCGCCAAAACGGGCGACGACAGCTTTCTGTCGAGCGTCATCAAACTGGTCGAAGAGGCGCAGGCGAGCAAATCGAAGACGCAAGATCTGGCGAACAACGCCGCGCGTTGGCTGACCTTCGTTGCATTGGGTGGCGGACTGGCAACTGTTCTTTTCTGGAGCCTTTTCACTGGCCAGGACTTCGCTTTTGCGATGGAGCGGGCCGTGACGGTGATGGTTATCGCATGCCCGCACGCGCTGGGCTTGGCTGTTCCTCTTGTGGTCGCCCGCTCAACCGCAATCGCTGCCTCCAACGGGCTGCTCATTCGTGACCGAACAGCGTTCGAGGAAGCAAGAAACACCGAGGCGATCATCTTCGATAAGACTGGCACGCTCACCAAGGGTGAGTTTGGCATAACCGATACGCTTGTGTTTGATGAAACATACAGTGCGACTGAAGTCATTTCCTATGCTGCAGCGGTCGAAACGCAGTCCGAGCACCCCATTGCGAAAGGCATTGTCAACGGGGCCGACGACAGTTGGCCCGTTGATCGTTTCAAGGCGATCCCCGGCAAAGGTGCGGAAGGGACGGTGAAGGGGCGGGACGTAAAGGTGGTCAGCCCCGGTTTCGTGCGTGCGCAAGGGATAAAGATCGAAGATCCACGCTTTGAAGAACTCAGCGCACAGGGAAAGACTGTGGTTTTTGTTCTGGTTGACGACGAGTTGGCCGGAGCAATTGCTCTCGCAGACATTATCCGGCCAGAATCCAAAGCGGCTATCGCCGATCTGCAGGCGATGGGTATTCGGTGTATCATGCTCACCGGCGACAATCGGCAGGTCGCCGATTGGGTTGGCGAAGAGATCGGCCTTGACGAAGTTATTGCCGAGGTGCTGCCGCAGCAAAAGGCGGACACGGTCAAGGAGATACAGGGGCGCGGATTGATCGTTGCGATGACTGGCGACGGTGTCAACGACGCACCGGCGCTGGCACAGGCCAATGTCGGTATCGCCGTGGGCGCTGGAACCGATGTGGCGATCGAGACGGCAGATATCATTTTGGTGCGATCCGATCCTGGCGATGTTGCCGCCATCCTGGGCTTGGCCCGAGCGACTTACGGCAAGATGATTCAGAATCTTGTCTGGGCAACGGGCTACAATGCGTTCGCCATACCCGCAGCCGCAGGTGTATTCTTTCCTTGGGGCTTGGTCTTGAGCCCTGCGATCGGCGCAATCTTCATGTCGGCAAGCACCGTCATTTGTGCGGTCAACGCACAATTGTTGACGCTCAAGCAGCACCGGAACGGGGCTTGAGCAGCAAAATGACAAAGCCCAGTTCGATTATTGCTCGGGGCAAACTGTCAACTCAGCACAGCCATTAACGTAACGGGTGACGCTGGTTTGCACCGAAGCATTTTGTCTAGATGATGGGGGTTAAGCCGCGTTTTCTGGCGATCATCGTGATGACGCTCTGGGCATCATGCTATCCGCTGATTGCCCTTGCCCTCGATGATGCCCCCCATCTGACTTTTGCAGCATTGCGGGCGCTCCTGGGTGGCGCAACCCTGATGCTGATCGCACTGGCGACCGGCGCGAATTGGCCGAAACGGACAGCTGAATGGGGTTGGATAGCACTGGCCGGTGTCGGCATGACCGGGATTGGCTATTTTGGCATGTTTCACGGTGCCGAATTTGTCGCGCCTGGTCTTGCGACGGTCATCTCTAACACCCAACCGCTTATTGCAGGGCTGCTTGCCGCTGCTTTGTTGGGTGAACGCGCCGGATTGCTCGGCTGGGCGGGCCTGGTGATCGGCTTTGCCGGGATTGTTGTCATCGCCGCGCCAAACGTTATCGCAGACCCCAATGGCACCAGTTTAGTCGGCTTTGGCTATGTTGTGCTGGCGACAACGGGCGTAGCCATAGGAAACATCGCGATCCGGCAACTTGGCTTTCGTGTAGCACCAGTCATGGCAATGGGATTGCAATTGATTATAGGCGCGGTGCTTCTCGCCATTCTTGCAATGGCACTGGAAGATCCGACCGAGGTCAATTGGAGCGCCAGATTTGTCGTTTCGCTTGCTGGACTCGCGCTGCCCGGAACCGCGTTGGCGTTTTGGTTATGGCAAATCACACTGGCGCATCTGACAGTGTCGCGGGCGGTCGTGTTCAGCTTTATCGTTCCGGTCATTGGACTCACCGTAGGCTGGGCGCTTTTTGACGAGACGATTACAGGACAGACGGTTGTCGGCGCGGTCTTGTCAATCGCGGGCGTTTATCTCGCCTCTCGTAATGGTCGAAAAGTCAAGATACCCAGATAGCCGAATAGCAATCTCGATCCAGAATGTGAAAAGCGCGCAACATCTCCAGCACAACAGCGCGGACGCGATCCCCGCTCACATCGTCACCGTCACGGATGATCTTCCAAGCCTTATTTTGTGTCACTCGGGTCGCTTTGCGACGACGGCGCACTGTGCATCGTGTGAGCATGTTTCGGAGAATCTGGATGCTCGCGAACGCGATCGAGAAAAAGGCGCTCGAAAATGAACACCGTCGCCATGGCCACGATCGCGATGACGACGATTGCTGGATCGGAGCGCCATTTCAGAGTTGCAAAAGCGCCAAGCACGATCGTGTCCAGACTGATCGCCGTCAGCAATACCCAGGCGCGCGCGCCAACCTCCTTACGCAAGTGGCGGAATACACCCCAGTGAATGAGGATATCCATGACAAGATAGAAGAATGCGCCCAGCGCGGCGATCCGACTGAGATCAAAAAAGATCGTCAAAAAACCGGCGATCACCACAGTGTAGACCAGTGTATGATCTTTGACGACGCCCGGCATGCCGAAATGCTTATGTGGGATCATTCGCATATCCGTGAGCATCGCCAGCATCCGCGAAACTGCAAACACGCTGGCCAGCAAGCCCGATGCCGTCGCGATCAACGCCAGTGCAATGATCAGATAGAAGCCGGTTTGGCCCAATGCGGGCTCGGCCGCTTCCGCCAAAGCATAATCCTTGGTGGCTATGATTCGATCGAGTGGCAGGCTGCTGCCCACTGCCAGAGCGACAAGCAGATAAACGACGACGCAGATCGCGATCGAGACGATGATAGCCCGACCCACATTACGGTGCGGATCTGTGATCTCAGCGCCGCTGTTGGTGATGGTCGTAAAGCCCTTGAAGGCCAGAATCGATAAAGCGATGGAGGCAACAAAACCGCCTATGGGATAGTTTCCGATATCGGCATTAGGTTCGAATGAAAGGCCGCTGGCCCAGAGTGCGGCCAGACCGAACAGAGCGATGCCTGCGACTTTGAGCACCGCCATGACGATCGACAAAAGCCCGACGGATCGGTTCCCCGAAACATTGACGAGATAGGCAAAGACGATCACGGCGACGCCCAGCGCCGGAACCAGGATGCTGTCGGTGTCCAGTCCAAGACCTCGGAGCGCATAGGTGGCAAACGTTCGAGCAACAAGGCTCTCATTGATCACCATAGACAGCGCCATCAGCAACGCCGCACCGGCAGCGATCGTCGTCGGGCCGTATGCCTTTTGCAGGATCATCGCTATTCCGCCTGCTGACGGAAAAGCGTTCACCATCTTGACATAGGTATATGCACTGAACCCGGTCACGATTGCGCCGAGAAGAAAGGAAAGCGGAAAGAGTGGGCCGGCCAGTTCAGCGATCTGACCTGTCAGCGCGAGAATGCCCGCACCGATCATCACGCCAGTGCCCATGGCGATTGCGCCCGGTAAAGTTATGCTATTGGTCTTGTAGGTGGAGGCCATGGCGCGACAGCCGATCGGCCTCTCGGCGAATCGGCCTTTTCCCGATTGGTGTGTCAGACGGCCGCGACGACTTCCGAGAGCATCTCCCTGACTTCTCCAGCGACTTGAGTCAGGTCGTCATTGTCTATGGCTTCCATCGAAGCAACCGGATCGACTGCGCTGATTTCGACTCCGTCCTGGGTCTGTCTGATGATGACGTTGCACGGCAACATCGCACCGACACGTGGCTCCATCGCGATCGCTTCCCAGGCCATTTCAGGATTGCAGGCGCCCAGGATTCGGTAGGACGGCATGTCCTTGTCGATCTTCTTCTTCATTGTTGCTTTGACGTCGATCTCGGTCAGGATGCCAAAGCCTTTGTCGGCAAGGGCATCGCGAACTTTCGCATCGATCGCTTCGAAATCACCGCCAGCAATCAAACGGGTTATGGTGTAGCTCATCGGACTTCTCGCACTTGATCAAGTGTTTTGGGGTGTCAGTTGTCGTCCATCATTGGACGATCATCATCATCCATCATACCGCTGCCCGGCTGCATCATCATGCCGGGCATCATGGCGCGCATCTGCTCCATGCGCTCGATCATCCGGGCCGGTGCCGTGATTTCGGCGTCAGTCACCTGACCATCACCGTCTTCATCGAGCGCCTGGAACCGGTCGACCATGCGAGCGCGATAAGTGGCATTGTGAAGTGTCTCGAACTCGTCGATGGAAAGCGTTCCATCGCCGTCTTCATCATATTGCTCAAGCTGGCTCGCCAAGCCGGCGCGCATTTCATCGGCACTGACGAAGCCGTCCTCGTCCTCGTCCAATCCATCCATCATGGACCCCATCGGCCCCATGCCCGTCATCATGCCACCCATTGGTCCCGATCCGCCCATCATTTGCTGATGCATCTGCATCATCGTGGACATCATGTCTTGGTTGGCTCCCATCATCCCGCCAGCCTGACCAGGGCCCATGCCCTGACCGCCCATGCCACTCATCATTCCGAAACCGGGACCGCCCCGTTGTCCACCGGGATGATGACCGCCCATCGGGCTTTGGGCCAGGGCCGGTAAGGCGGCGGCGGTACCGAGGGCCGCAACAGCGGTCAGAGCGATTATTGATTTGCGTTTCATAACATCACCTCACATTGGAAATCGGTTTCGACGCCGACCATGTGAGCAATTGAAGTCAAAACGCCATAGCCGAGCAAAGCGGGATTGTATCGGTGTGTAACTGTGGACGACGTCGTTACTTTCGCGGACAATTTTAATCTGAAACACCGTCACTGCACGCTATGAAGTACCCATGAATGAGCAGCCGCATATCCTGATCGTCGATGATCATCGCGAAATTCGCGATGCCGTCAGCCGCTATCTGGAGAAAAATGGTATGCGAGCAACGACCGCAGCCAACGCAATCGAGATGGACGGCAAACTCAATGCGGGACGCTTTGATTTGATCGTGCTCGACATAATGATGCCAGGCGAAGACGGTCTTTCCGTCTGCCGGCGTCTTTCGACCGAAACTACCGTGCCAATTCTGTTTTTGACGGCCTTGGCCGAAGATACCGATCGTATCGTTGGGCTTGAACTTGGCGCAGACGACTATCTGTCCAAGCCTTTCAATCCTCGGGAACTTCTGGCGCGCATCAAGGCTATTCTTCGGCGCGCCGAGAGGTTGGAAAGCAGTGCAGGACGTTTGTCAGGCCAACGGGTCGCCTTCGCCGGCTGGACGCTGGAAACGGACAGGCGCACACTACACGCCGACGATGGAAGCGAAATTGAACTGACGAGTTCCGAGTTCAAACTGCTGACTGTGTTTCTTGAACGACCGCGCATGGTGCTGAGCCGGGACCAGCTTCTTGATTTAACTGCGGGGCGTGCGGCGCTACCCTTTGACCGCACAATCGACAATCAAGTCAGCCGGTTGCGCCGCAAGATCGAGCAGGATCCATCACGGCCCGAAATCATCTCCACCGTTCGCGGCGGCGGCTACAGCCTGACTGCAGATGTTGAGGCCCTTTCGTGATGCGAGGGATGGCAGCAACCAGTCTGCGCACCCAGCTCGTTTTGCTGATTCTTGGTGCGCTGATTTTGGCGCAGATAGCCAGCCTGTACCTATTTGTCGATGAACGCAGCCTGGCGGTGCGCGCCGCTGTTGGTATGGAAGCTGCCGGGCGCGCTGCCAACGTTGTGCGATTGATTGAAGAGGCGCCACCGTCGCTTCATGCCTCGATCTTACGCGCGGCGGATTCGCCACTGGTCCGCTTTGATATTGACCCGATGCCGACGGTCCAAGTGCACAATCACACGACCAGTGGGCCCGTCGTCGAACGCATCCGGGGCTTGCTCGACGAGGCTGACGCGCGCGAAATCCGACTTGATCTGCGAGAGATCGAAGCTGGTTTTCCGCCGATCGCAGGTCTTCCAGACGGCATGGCCCGCATGCATCGCCAGATGATGCACGGCCAAATGTCTGCAATCGAGATGAATCTGTCCATCGCGCTCGGTTCCGACGGGTGGCTGAATGTCGGGACTCGGTTTCAAAGACCGCCCCTGCAGTGGCATTGGCCGACGGCTCTCAGCTTCGGGCTTACCGCCGCATTGCTGTTGGCAGCCGCATTCTGGTTTATGCTCGCTCGTTTGACCGGACCGCTGAGCCGTCTTGCGGGCGCGGCCGATCGTTTGGGTCGTGGCGAACAAGTTGCAGAACTTGCGCCGGCAGGCCCGTCGGAAGTCCAAGAACTGACCGAGGCGTTCAATAGGATGCAGGCACGTCTGACGCGTTTCGTGTCCGATCGTACGCGGCTATTGGCGGCGCTTGGCCACGATTTGCGATCTCCGTTAACTGCCATGCGCGTCCGGGCCGAGATGGTTGACGACGAGGAAACTCGCGAACGATTGATTGCAACCATCGGCGAGATGCAGCAGATGGTCGACGAGACACTCGCCTTCGCCCGCGGCATGGCCAATGCCGAAGCGTACGAAACCCATGACCTCTCCTCGTTTCTAAGTGAGCTTTGTGACGATCTGATCGAGACCGGCCAAGATGTGGAGCTTAAGACAAAGCCGGATATCTGGACACGGTTGCGTCCCACCGCCCTGCGGCGCGCCTTACGCAATGTCATCGACAATGCGGTTCGCTATGGCGGCCATGCACGAATTTCCTTGTCGCCTCACGGGAACAATGCCCACGTCATCGTCTCAGACGATGGTCCCGGCATTCCCGATGAGGATGTTGAACGTGTGTTTGATCCGTTTGTTCGCCTCGAAACGTCCCGATCCCGCGAAACGGGAGGGGCGGGTTTGGGTCTTGCGATCGCACGCACCATCATTCAGGGACACGGTGGTGATATCGAGTTGGCCAATCGGTCAGAAGGCGGTCTGATTGCCACAATAAGCTTACCGCTTGTCAGCGCACCGTGAACCGAGCTGTCTCGCGTCCAGTACCGTTGGACGTGCCCCGAAAAAACTTGAAATCAGCGAACCTTTCCCGCCGCCGTTTAGCGTTGCGGCCAGATTGGATGATGATCGTCGATAACAAACGGATGTGTATGGCGCATTTGCTTGTGTCGATGCCGAGGCGTACCGTTGTCGGCCCACACGATCTCGGGTGCGTGAAGGTCGTCATCGCCTGGCGCATGGGAGTGTTCCATTTCCGCGTGCTCGTGTTCGAGCTCTTCGGGATCAAGCCGGGGCCAGAACGTCATGGCAGCGAATGCACCCAGCGCGGCAAGGATTGTAAGGATGACATAGGTCGTTCCCATCCCAAGGCGCGCACCGAGCCAACCAGCAGCGGGATAGGCGACCAGCCAGCAGG
>JANSXJ010000185.1 GCA_024743015.1 Hyphomonas sp.
CATGAAGAGCACCAACCTGCTGGAGCGGCTCAACGAAGAGATCAAGCGCCGCACCCGCGTCGTACGCATCTTCCCCAACCCCGAATCCTGCCTGCGGCTCATCCGCGCCCTCTGCGTCGAGACCCACGAGGCCTGGCTGGAGGACAACCGCTACATCAACATGGACCTGCTGCGCGAACAGAAAAAGCTCGCGCTGAAGGCCGCCGCCTGATCAATTCGAAGCCATGACCGCCAAAAGCTTTTTGCACAACTTGACGGACACAACCTCGCTATTGAGGCTCGCCTCCACCGCTCGATAGACTGCAGGAAGGCAGCCTCAACAGCGCCACGAATAAGCAGCGGGACGCTCTGCTAAGAACGCATGGGTGCTCGGTCTTAGCCGGTACATAATTCGGGAGACATAGTGGGCAGGCCGTACGAACACGAACTAGCTGCGCTTTACACGACAACCTCAGAGGTCTTCGCCATGGACCTCTCACCACTCCAGAGGGTCATCGCGGACGGCGCTAGTCGCGGCCTCATCGTTGTCGCCTCCGGTGGATCTACAACTTCGGCCAGCTTGGCTGCTGACCTTCATATGGCAGCAGTAGGAAATCTGGCCCGAGCGATGTCTCCGCTTGAGTTCCGAGCTCTCGAGGCGCTTGCAAATTCGAACGTGTGGCTCATTAGTGCTGGCGGCGAAAACCACGACATCCTCGATGCCGCACGTCATGCTTTCTTATCTGGCGCTCACTCTGTCACTGCAATCGTTGCTAGCCGGCAGTCGAAGTTGTCCGACCTTGTCGAACAGCACGAGTCGGGGCGCGTGATCACTCTTGAGTTGACATGCGGGAAAGACGGTTTTCTTGCAACCAATAGCCTTTGGGGGACTTGTTTGCTCTTGGTGAGAGCCTTCCGTGCCGTGTTCTCCAGCGCGGAGAGAGGGGTCGAGGCCCCGGATGCGCAAGCGATGATCACCTGGGCACGCAACGCGGTTACGGAACAATTCAAACCGTGCAGCAACCTCGTGTTGATTGGAGATCCAAGCACATTGGTCGGGGCCCGGGATTTAACCATGAGGGCCGAGGAAGCGGCGCTCGCTTCTATCTGGGCCACTGACCTGCGAAACCTGGGCCATGGCCGTCATTATTGGTTCGCGGCTCATGGCCGCAATGCGTGCGCCTACTTCCTGGTTTCAGAGGAATACACCGGTTTTGCTAACAAGTGCGCCGAATTGATCGGCACTGGCAGTCCGGCGACCGTAGTTACGATTCCAGGTGACTCTGATACCAGGATGCTAAGCGCGATCGCCTTCTCCCTCTACGCCGCTGGAGCGCTGGGTGCACATATACGCCGTGACCCTGGCCGTCCCGGCGTACCGAAGTTTGGGGAGTCCCTGTACAACCTTCGGATGCCCTATCAGGAGCGGGCGGCCTCATACGATCGTGAACAGCGCATTATTGCCGCCAAGCTAGGCATGGCCCCGACCGACGCGCTGCTAGAACGCGACGCCTATGAGCAATGGAAGCTACATTTGCGTGGTTTCGAAGAGAGGCTGAGAGGGGCAAGCGTCCGAGCTCTCATTTTCGATTATGACGGCACGCTGATCGACACAACTCGAAGATTCGAGCCCCTCGCCGCGCCCATCGTCGAAGAGTTGATCCGCGTACTCAATGCCGGCCAAACAGTCGGAATTGCGACGGGCCGGGGCGATTCCTGTGGCGAAGCCCTGCGGGCGGCACTTCCCAAGCATCTTTGGGCTAAAGTGACCATTGGGTACTACAACGGTTCGTTGATAAGGCGCCTTGACGATACTTCTTTCCTGGAAAAGGAAGCGAGCGAGCAAATTATGAACGTTCGCCGACGGATAGAGGATATCGCGCCTTCAGGCCGAAGGGCATCGATCCGGACGTACGAGAAACAGTGTTCGGTCACGTTCTATGACGGACGAAGTGTCGAACAAGGTTGGATGGAAGTTTCCGCCGTCTTGGCCAGCTTGATTGACAATCAAATGGTTAAGGTTTGGAAATCGTCGCATTCGGTCGATATCGTGTTATCCGATGTTTCGAAGACTGCCGTGGTAGATGCTATCGCCCAACAGCTCGGCTGCACCGTCGAGAACATCGTATGCATCGGCGACCAAGGTCGATGGCCAGGCAACGACACTGAATTGCTAGGAAACCCTCTTTCCCTTTCCGCCGACCGTTGCTCCTTCACTCCCGACCGCTGCTGGAACCTAGCGGGGTTTCCTCGGAGGCAACTCGCCTCAACACTTGCCCAACTCCGCCTATTCGATGGAGGACCTGGGCGACCGTTCGCATATCGAGGTGAACTCAGTGAATAACGAAGTGGCACTCGAACTGTTAGCGAAAGTGATGGACTGGCAGCTTGATAAAGCGGTTGACGAGATGCGGTGGTGGAAACTGATCTCAGCCGTCAAATACGATGGTTACCGTGACTTCCTCGCGGGTGCGCGATTTCTTGAAAGCCTCGTGGGCTGGTTGCTGCAGTTCAGCGAGGAAGATAGAGAGGCGGCATACAAGTTCGCTCGCCACCGCTTGGTCTACGTCAGCGCGCTTGAACGAGAACGGTTGATCCAAGCGATGTATCCCCGGACGGTCTACCCCAGACTACTGAAGGCAGTTGCCAATAAAGCGCAAATCCCACCATGGAAAGTCCATAAGAGTGGCGAGCTCATGAAGCAGGTGAGGATTGCGAGACGTAGAACTCTGTTTCTGGGGCTTAGCGATGGCGCACGTCTTGACTCGTTCCGTCACGCCAACGTGGGGGGCCGTATCTCGAATGAACAAGTTGTCATGGGCGCCCAGCTGGACAAGCGCAAATGGGCTGATCTGAAGAAGGATCTGACGCGCGACCTACAGCACCTCGGGGCGGACATCGAGCCCACTTTCGACTGCATTTACCTAGTGGACGACTTTTCAGCTTCTGGGACGTCATTTCTGCGGAACGAAGGATCCGATGAAGGCGCGGACTGGAAGGGCAAGCTGCCCCGGTTTTTAGAGTCGCTTGGATTCAATGAGGACCCAATACAGGCAGATAATTGGAGACTCATCGTGCATCACTTGATGATTACGGATAAAGCGTGTAAGCACTTACAGGATAGCATTCAAGAGTTTATGGCCTGCGCGGATGAATGCTTGCCCCGGTTTAGTGACTACGAGGTGACTTACGGGCATAAATTTTCAGAGCGCCTTCCAGTGCAAGAGGGTTGCCCGCTGGACGAAGAGGTAATCCCGCTTACAGATGACTACTACGACAACGCGATTGAGACGCCAGCCACTCGCAAGGGGGGTGTTGACCACTTAGGTATGGGCTATGCGGCTTGCGGCTTGCCTTTGGTGTTGGACCACAACACACCCAACAACTCCCTTGCGATGCTGTGGGCGGAGTCTGCGGGCAAGAACGGAAGCCATCAGATGCGCCCGTTATTTCGCCGTCGGCAACGCCACGAGTAACAGCCTTGCCAAATCCATTTAAACATCGCGCCAGCGAATATCAGGGCAACGAGTTCGAATTCCTGGCGACGTTGACACCCTCACTGTTCCGCATGACTCTCGACGAGTACAAGGACCCTGAGGACCTGTTAACAAGGGTAGTAGTGTTTAGCGCCCCCCCGGGTACGGGTAAGACCACGCTTTCTCGCTTCTTCCAGTTCGCGACACTTTCTCGACTTCTCGATAAACAACGCCGTAGTCCGGACAAGCAACATGAAGAGCTGCTCCAACTCGCGTCTGAGCGAGGATTTATATCGCACGAACGTGTTTCTGTTTGCGGTGCGCGAGTTTCGCTTGAGCGTGACTACCGAGACCTAGCGCTATTGGGATATCGCCAGGAAACGGCAGATACCCTTCTACTTAGTCTTCTCGGTGCCCGTGCAGTTCTGTCGTGGCGACGTGGCTTCCAAGATGCTGGATTAAGCCTCAATTCTATTCGCGTCGTACCGACCAGCGAGGGTAGTGCCCGACTTGATTCAATCGGCGGTAGCAACTTTCAAAGCATCGTTGAACGTGCGGAATTCGTCGAGTCACGCCTTTTTCAACTGACGACGCGTTTTGTTCCGCCTAACGAGGAGGAGCTACTCGAATCTATACGATCTTCGTTCCTTCCTTTGGTGGCCATTTCTCGTTTCGAGCTCCCAGATAATCACGGGCAGGTCCTACCACTGTTGATGATGGATGACGCCCACTCCATTAGTCGCGAGCAACACGACGCCCTCTTGAACCACCTATCCAGTCGAGAAGTCGTTATTGGGCGTTGGGTTCTACAACGAATGGAAGCATTAGATGCTGAAGGTGTAATCGCCTGGGGGGACGAAACAAGACCTAATCCTACAAGTGGCCTGCAAAGGAGCCGGTCCGTTCTCGATATTCGAATGACCCAGTCTTACGATGAGGCGAGAGGCGCCGTTCGTAAGCGGTTTCGGAAAGCAGTAGCTGAGTTGGTATCCCGCAATATTGCGCAAATGCCGAACCTGACAAGGTTGGGCATCACCATTCCCAACTTAGAGGAGCGGAGCGAGCCGACGGATAAGCAGCTCGAAAAGCTGAACAAGCGTATGGAAAGCGCGATTTCGCAATTGGAGCTACCCCCCGCACAAGTAAAGCAAATCGTCGATGGCGTCAGAGAGTATCTGCGAGAGAAGCCGCAGTACAGCTCGAACGGACTACTTCCCCCGATGGCAACAATTCTCTTGCACCGCCAGTTCAAACGCACCCCCCAGAGGTCGTTGTTCGACGAGAGTTCACAGCCTGAACTAGCGGAAGAGGTACAAGTTGCCGCTGATCCCGGTATTCTCGCCGGAGCACAAGTTCACGCGTGGCACCGGGCCGGCCTTTCCTACCTAGGGGGCCTTGATACGCTAGCAGATCTCGGCAGCGAGAACGCTGAAACAGCCCTCCAACTTGCCTGGCAGATTATTCGATTACTTGAGGCTTCGTTGATCGCGTATGACCGCCGCGGGTCCACGGCACTGAGCGTCAATGACCAACACGAAGCGCTCCGACGCGAATCCGAGCGAATTCTTAGCGAATGGAGCTTCCCTTATGCGGTCGAGGTGCGTCGACTCGTGGATCGAATTGCACGACGGTGCGTTGATCGTAGCTTGGAAGACTCAGCGCCGCTTGGCGGTGGTGCGCACGCAATAGGAATTGACCAAGAGAAATTCGGCGCCGTGCTTGAAGAACCCCGATTCCGCGAGGTATTGCGCTTTGCGTGTGGGTACAACGCTCTTGTACTGACACCTGGGAGAAGAGCCAAGGGCAAGATCTGGACATTACTCGAACTCTGCGGTCCTGCGATAGCGGCCCATGGATTGACGACCAGTCGAGGCGGATTCATTCCGCTAAAGGTGAACGAACTGATTGCCATGATCGACGAGGCGGAGTAATGAATAGTTGCCGCTGGGAAGAAGGACTGGCACACCTCGGCGAAGAAGTCCCCGAATTCCTGGATTCATTATTGTCCGATGGGACCAGGAACGTCCTTTACATCGCGGGAGCTGGCTTTGATCCGCGGTCATCGCAATTGCCAAGTATAGTTGCGAAGAACGGGGTTTCACGCCGAGGAATCTTTATAAGAGAAGAGCGTCCGAACCCCGATTACGAACTGGTGAGGCGCGGCGACGATAACGCAGAGGTGCTTGGACGCCTATATCCAACCTCCGATGTTATCTCTGTGCACATATTCGATGAGGAACACGCCGTTGTCGGCGGGCAAAGTGTTTGCCTGAAGATCCGGGACTGCCTCTCGGATTCTCAACTAAACGAATTTACCGACGTCATTGTTGACATATCAGCCCTTTCAATTGGCGTGAGCTTTCCAATAGTGGGGCTGCTTTTTGAGAAGCTTGACCAACAGGACAGAATCAATCTGCATGTTGTTGCAGCTGCTTCACCGCAATCTGGGCAATTCGCCGAGATTGCGGAGTTTGCAGAACGTTATCAGCACCCTAAAGGTTTTAAGGGCGACCGGTCGGAAGCGGACGACACTGTTCGGCTTTGGTTGCCACAGCTCACTTCGGCAAAGAAACGTGCCTTTTCTAACCTTTACAAGGAATTAGAGCCTAGAGAAGTCTGCCCAATTTTTCCTTTTCCCTGCCATGAGCCGCGCCAGGTTGAGCAACTGCTTGAGGACTTCAGTGGTGAGCTCACCGACGAATGGGGTGTGGACTTGCATCAGATGCTCTTTGCTGCAGAACACGACCCGCTTGATCTTTATAGAACCATCGCTCGCGTGCATGTCACGCGCAAGGATGTGTACGACCGAGCGGGGCGTTTGTCAGCAACGGTCTTGTCACCAATAGGGTCCAAAGCGCAGGCAATCGGGGCCTTGATGGCTGCACTGGAGTTCGACCTGCCGGTGGCTTACGTCGAGGCGCGTCGCTTCGTTCCAAGTCAAGAGCCATGCTCTGGAGAATTGGACTCGACGCGACTTGTTCATGTTTGGCTCCTTGGGGAGGTGTATCCTCTACACAGGTCAGGAGCGTCAAATGACACTTGAGCATGTAGCCATCGGTACGCCGAGAAGCGCCCTCGTCACCGGGTTTGTCGCGCTCGACGTATTGCATGTTGATGGGGCCGCTCGGGGCTCTCGTTACCGCGCGGGGGGAACTGCAGGCAATGTTGCAGCCATTCTAGGGGCGCTTGGGTGGGGAACGACGATCGCAGGCCCAAGGCGTGGGTCGTTAGTTTCCAACTTGGCGGTTGGTGACTTCGAACGCTGTGGGGCGGTTTATCATGAGTTGTACGATCAAGATTTCCCCGTCGTCGTCGAACATTTGCAACGCGGTGAATCGCACCGTTTCTCATTCAGTTGTCCGACCTGTGGGCATGGGTTCCCTACTTTCCGGCGAAGCACATCCCCCCTCCCGGAGCTTGCCTCCTTATTGCAAGGCCGGGACGTCTTCTTCGTAGATCGCTTATTTCCAGGAGTGGTTGAAGCAGCTTTCGCTGCGCGAGAACGTGGAACCGTGGTCGTTTATGAGCCCTCGGATCCTGCGGATCAGCCTTGGTCGGCCGAGATGCTAGCCACCGCAGATATAGTTAAGTATTCGTCAGACAGGGAGAAGAAAATGCCCTGGTTAACCGATGGGTCCGATTCATTGGTCGTGAGGACAGAAGGGGCTAAAGGCGCGGCATGGCGCTGGCGCGACATCTCAGTCGAAGACTGGCGCACGCTTCCCG
>JANSXJ010000040.1 GCA_024743015.1 Hyphomonas sp.
CCGCATCCAAATATGGCATTCGCGGTCTACCAACCTTGATGATTTTCAAGGATGGCAAGGTCACCGCGCCTCATCCAGGCGCGATGTCCAAGCAGAAGATCACCGAGTGGATCAAAGAGAACACTTAAGCGCGCGCACAATCCAAATCAGAAAGCCTCGCCCTACAGCGGGGCTTTTTTTGTGGTGGGAATGGGCTAGCGTGCGGGAAAACGGAGTTCACACATGGTCCCTTATCAACCCCTGGATCGGTCAGTTGCCGGTAAAACAGTCTTCATCACCGGCGCCGCCAGCGGCATGGGCCGCGCCACGGCGCATCTGTTTGCCCGAGAAGGCGCAAAAGTGATGGCAACAGACCTGAACGAGGCGGGGGTGAATGCGGTCGCGGACGAAATCCGCGAGGCTGGCTTCTCGGACGTGGCGACGTTCACGCTCGACGTCGGCGATCACGACGCGATCAAGGCCGCGGTCGCCGCTACGGTGGAGACGTTCGGGGCGCTTGATATCCTGATTAACAATGCCGGCTTCGCGCGCCTCGCACATCCATCAGAAGATCAATATGAAGACATCTGGCATGACAGCGTCAATGTCATGCTGACGGCGCAGCAGCGCCTGATACGGGCGGCGCTGCCCTACCTGATGAAAACTGAAACCGGCGGGCGCATCGTCAATATCGCCTCCACTGAAGGTCTCGGCGCAACGCCCGGCAACGGACCTTATGTTGCCGCCAAGCACGGCGTGATCGGACTCACGCGTGCCATGGCAACCGATCTCGGGCGCGATGGGATTACCTGCAATTGCATCTGCCCGGGTCCGATCCTGACCAATATCAATGCCGAAATCCCGGATGAGCACAAAACCATTTTCGCCAAGCGGCGCGTGCCGATCCGGCGCTATGGGATTCCCGAAGAGGTGGCGAACATCACCCTGTCCTGCTGTTTACCGGCCGCTTCCTACCTCAATGGCGTGGCCATTCCCGTAGATGGTGGCCTGACGATCAAGAATGCCTGATCAATCGGGCAGCTGCTCATTCTTCTCGAGCACTTCGCCAGCGAGATATAGTGAGCCACAAATAAGGATCCGGTCCGGCTGCGTTGCCGCGGCACCGCGCATGGCCGCCTCCAGCGATTCATGAACGGATGTTTCCGGCAAATAGAGTTTGGCGGTCTCAGCAAGCTGGACGGGATCGGCACTCGCGTGCCCGGGCGCATTGGGGATTGTGTGGACCGCGCTTACGGCGCCCTTGAACGGGTGAAAGAAGCCGCCATGATCTTTGCTTGCTAGCATGCCGGCAACCATGACCGTCGTGCCACCCATTTCGCGCAGAAGCTCGGCGATGGCCGTCGCCGCATGCGGATTATGTCCGCCATCGAGCCAGACATCAGCGCCCTCGCCCAGTCGCGTGATCGGCCCGTCATCAAGTTTCTGCATGCGCGCCGGCCAGACGGCAGACTGAGCCCCCTTCCAGATCGCCGCCTCGCTGATTTTCGGCGATTGAAGCGTCCGCATGGCGAGCCCCGCCAGAGCTGCATTATAGCGCTGATGCGTACCGGGTAACGCCACCTGTTCGGGGACTTTCTCAATATCTTCGATTGAGAGCGGGGTGAGCGGAGCGTTGAGGTCTTCAGCCTGAGCCTTGATCACATCGCCGCAAACGCGCGCCTGGACTGCCGAAACAACTGGCCGATCAGCCTTGATGATTCCGGCCTTCTCACCTGCGATGAAAGCGAGGTCAGAGCCCAGAAATTGCTTGTGATCAAAATCGACGGGCGTGATGACACTGAGCGCTGGGTCCTGAATCACATTGGTCGCGTCATAGCGTCCGCCAAGCCCCACTTCGAGGATGAGCAAGTCGGCGGGCACTTCGCTGAAGGCCAGGAGCGCAGTCGCCGTTGTCGCTTCAAATCGCGTAATCTCGCGCCCGTCCAGCGCGGCATAGACGCGGTCAAGCCAGTCAATCAAAGCATCGTCTTCAACCAGTTTTCCCGCCAGCCGGATGCGTTCATTGAATCGCACCAGATGCGGCGAGGTATAGACATGCACACTGAGGCCTTCGGCTTCGGCCATGGCGCGCAAATAGGCGCAAGTTGATCCTTTGCCATTCGTACCAGCCACATGGATTGTCGGTGGAAGCTTGTCCTGCGGGCGCCCAAGGGCTTCCAGCAGGGATTCTATACGACCGAGCGACAGCTCGATCGTTTCGGGGTACAGGCCTTCAAATCGTTTGAGTGCCGCTTCAACGGCGGCAGAGTCCGCGCTCAATCTTTTTTCACGCGCGGTGCGGGTGCATCCGCAGATGGCGCCTCGACCGGCAATGCCGAAACATCTTTCTCAGTCGCTTTGCGCTTGGGCATCAGGTGGCTGAGAAGCCGGGAAAGCGTGTCTTTCATCTCGCGGCGATCCACGACAATATCAACGGCACCTTTCTCGCGTAGGAATTCCGAGCGCTGGAATCCCTCGGGCAGTTTCTCCCGGATGGTCTGCTCAATCACGCGCGGGCCGGAGAAGGCGATCATCGCCCCCGGTTCGGCGAGGTGAACGTCTCCCAGCATCGCATAGGAGGCAGAGACGCCGCCGGACGTCGGATCGCACAGGACAACAATATAAGGCAATCCAGCCTCTTTGACTTCCTGAATGGCGAGCGTAGAGCGCGGCATCTGCATCAGAGAAAGCGTGCCTTCCTGCATCCGAGCACCACCAGACGCGGTACAGATCACAAAGGCCGCTTTGCGAGCGACCGCCATCTGCGCCGCGGCGATGAATGCCTCGCCCGCAGCCATGCCGAGCGAGCCGCCCATGAAAGCAAAATCCTGCACCAGCACGACAGTGGGGATGCCGTTTACTTTGCCGAACGCGGCCGCCATGCAATCATCTTGCGCGATCGGTGAAACGGCTCCGCTATCCGGCGCTTCTTCCTTGTCGCGTTTGGCAATCTTCGACTTCGCCCCTTTGATGCGCGACGGGTAGGCCTTGTCATCCTTGAACTTGAGTGGATCAGCGGCGACCGGTGGCAGCGGAATCGGCTCCCAGCGCTCATGGTCGAAAAACAAGCGGAAACGGCGCCGCGGCGAGATCCGCAAATGCGCTCCCGCTGGCGTGACATACCAGCTCTCTTCCAGGTCAGAGCGATAGACCAGCTCACCAGAGACCGGACACTTCACCCAGAGGTTATCCGGGGTGTCCTTCTTGGTTCCAGATAGCAGGCCTTTCAGACCCGGTGTGCGAAAATTTGTCAGCCAGTTCATCGCGTTACGATCCCTCTGCCCATGACTCGGACTTATTTGGCTGGCACTCCACCCGATAGCGCCGTACTTAACTCAAGGGCCAATTGACCCATCTTCTCTGCTGTAACTTGTGGCGTTTTGGCCACACTTGCAAGTCTTGCTTGTTCCACAAAAGCAGACCCAACCACAACCCCGTCAGCGATTTTCGCCATTGCGACGGCCTGCTCGCCCGTTTTTATTCCGAATCCAACACAGACTGGCAGCCCTGAAACACGCTGCGCCATCTCCACACCGCTGCGGATCTCTTCCGGATCTGCTGACCCCGCACCCGTTACGCCCGCAACAGCGACATAATAGAGAAAGCCACTCGCGCCATCAGCCACTTTTGCCATTCTCGCTTCATCTGTGGTCGGGGTCGCCAGGCGAATAACCGACAGATCATGCGCGGCATAGGCGTCGCGTATGGGTTGATCCTCTTCTGGCGGCAGGTCGACGAGGATGGTTCCGTCGATTCCCGCATCTGCTGCGGCCGCGGCAAAGGCCTCATAGCCCATCTTATGCACCGGATTGGCATAGCCCATCATGATCAGAGGCGTCTCCTGATCATCTTCGCGGAACCGTTTCGCCAGTGCCAGCACGTCGCTCAGCGAGGTTTTGTTCGCAAGCGCCCGCAAGGCCGCTTTCTGAATGGCCGGTCCGTCCGCCATGGGATCCGTGAACGGGGCACCCAGCTCGATCGCGTCCGCGCCATTATCCCGCAGCGCGCAGAGCGCCTGATACGAGGATTCCAGATCCGGATCTCCCGCCATCATGTAGGCAACGAGCGCCGCACGACCTTCGGCTTTAACTTTGGCGAAGCGTGTATCTATTCGGGATGTCGGCATTTATCTGCTGTCCGTATTCTCTTCAACCCAGGCCTTATAAGGCGCATTCACCTGCGTGCAGCCCAAGGCAACAATTGCTGGCACATCATAGGGGTGGTGTTCTTTCACAATCGCTTCGATCTTGGCGAAATTTGCAGCGGGTGCCTTTAACCAAAGAATGAATTCAAATGCCTGCTCGACGACACCCTTCCAACGATAGGTCGACGCCATCGGGCCTTCGATATTCGCGCAGGCGGCAGCGCGTGATTCAACGGCCTCATCTGCAATTGTGCGCGCCACGCGTTGGCGCGGACACGTGACACGGATCAGGAGAAGATCAGACATGAGATTCAATCCTTGCTTAGCCGCCACATCCGCTGTCTGAGCGCCAGTGTCAACCGCTCCTGAAGGCATCCGCCCCGCGCCCAACCGAGACTAAAACCAACTCTTAAAACGCTGGGCGCGAGACGTTCTAGATCTCCACCCCGAGCGCTTCAGCAACGGAGAACACGTCCTTGTCGCCGCGCCCGCACATGTTGAGGATCATCATCCCATCCTTGCCAAGGTCTTCCGCGACCTCGCCAACTCGGGCAAGGGCATGACTTGGCTCGAGCGCCGGGATAATACCCTCGAGACGGGTGCACAACTGGAATGCCTCCAGCGCTTCTTCGTCCGTGCACGTCAGATATTCGGCGCGCCCCGTATCACGCAGAAAGCTGTGCTCGGGCCCGATACCCGGATAATCCAGTCCAGCTGAAATGGAGTGTGCGTCGATGATCTGGCCATCATCGGTTTGCAGGAGGTAAGTCTTATTCCCGTGCAGAATGCCGGGGGCACCGCCATTAAGAGCCGCCGCATGCTGCCCGGTCTCGATACCGTGTCCTGAGGCTTCGACTCCGATCAGGCGCACATCCTCGTCCTCGATGAAGGGATGAAACAGCCCAATCGCGTTGGACCCACCGCCAATACAAGCCATGACCGCATCCGGCAGGCGGCCTTCGCGCTCCAGAATCTGCGCCCGCGCTTCTTTGCCAATGACGCTTTGAAAATCGCGAACCAGTTCTGGATAAGGGTGTGGGCCGGCGGCTGTGCCGATACAATAAAATGTATCGTGCACATTTGTCACCCAATCGCGCAGCGCCTCATTCATCGCGTCCTTTAGCGTCCCGGTCCCTGAAGAGACAGGTACGATTTCCGCACCCAGCAACTTCATTCGGAATACGTTCGGCTTTTGTCGCTCGACATCTGTCTCACCCATGAAGACGACGCATTTCAAACCAAATCGCGCGCAGACAGTCGCTGTGGCAACGCCGTGCTGGCCGGCACCGGTTTCCGCAATGATGCGCGTCTTTCCCATCCGCATAGCCAAAAGAACCTGGCCAAGACAATTATTGATCTTGTGCGCCCCGGTATGATTCAGCTCATCGCGCTTCAGATAGATCTTGGCCGCGCCGAAATGCTCGGTCAGGCGTTCCGCAAAATAGAGCGGGCTGGGCCGACCGACATAGTGCGCCCAGAGGTCATCCATTTGCGCGGCAAAGGCCGGATCCTGCTTCGCAGCGCGATATTCTGTCTCGAGGTCGAGAATGAGCGGCATCAGCGTTTCAGCGACATAGCGCCCGCCAAACTCGCCGAAACGGCCATTTTCATCGGGCCACTGGTCCCAGGTATTTCGCAATTCCATCGTACAGCTTTCTAGGCAGATTTCGCGGCGTCGATGAACGCCCGGATCAAGTCTTCGTCCTTTAGCCCCGGCGCGCTTTCGACACCAGAGGAAACATCCACTGCGGTCGCACCTGTCGCAGCAATAGCGGTCTCGACGTTCTCAGGTGTCAAACCACCCGCCAGAAGCCAGGGGACATCCGGCTCGAATCCTTCGAGCAAGCTCCAGTCCATGGTTTCACCATTCCCGCCCGGACGGTCGGCATCTTCAGGCGGTTTGGCGTCAATCAGCAATCGATCGACGCGCCATTGTTCCAGCGCCTCGAGGTCTTCCTCTGTCGACACGCCGACGGCCCGCCACAGCTCGCAAATGCCGCTGCAATCACGCCACCAGCGCAGGACCTGATCCGGGGTTTCCTTGCCATGAAGCTGAATCGCGTCGGGCTCAACTTCGTGAAGCACATCATCGAAGAGGTCCTCATCCGGATCGACTAACAGGATGACCGAGAGCAGACCGAGATCCTGCGCAAAGTCGGAAAGCGCGCAAACTTCGTCCAGCGCATCGTCGCCCTCGCCGAGAATGTTTCGCGGACTTTTTGGATAAAGCACAAAGCCAACCCAATCAGCGCCAGCCTCCGCTGCCGCGCGAATGTGCGCCGTGTCCTTCAATCCGCAAATCTTTACCTGGGCCATGGCGGTCAGGTGCGTCGCTCCCGCATGGAAGTCAAGAACCGAAGCCGCGCAGGGGTCACTTCCTGATCTTCTTTCGGTCAACGCACCACGAACCCGGTTGACGCAGGCGGCGACGCTCGGCACCCGCAAAGCTCAAACGCAAACCTGAATCCCAGAGAGCAGCCCATGTTCGAAGCCATGCTCGCGCCAACCGCAACCGTGCATGTAGAAGAATTCGAGCCCGCCGAAGACGCGCGCCTCGATACAGCAACCGAACGTATGCTATCGGCCGCGCTGCGCTTGGAGAATGAGGTCTATCTCGAAGGGGTCATTGAAGCTGCAAAGCTGGCATTTCCCGACCAGCATGATGCGATCGATGCCTATGTCGCGGAAATGCAGACTCCGACCGAGCCGTTGATGATCGAGGCACTCGTGGTCACTGCGCCCGTACCGGAGCCGCCTGAACAGAGTTTTCTGGAGAATTTCAGCGGCAAACTCACAATCAATGCCGCCTATGCCGAAGGCAATACCGATCTGTCCAGTCTCGGCGCGCGGCTGAATGTCAGCGCCAAACGAGCCGCGAACATCCATCGCGTGGACGCCTATGCCAATACAGGAGAGAATGCCGGACAGCGCACTCAGGAAAACTGGGGCGTGTCCTATCAGATGGATACGCTGTGGACCGACGACGTTTTCGGCTATTTTCGAACGTCTTATGACAGCGACCCGTTTCTCGGTTTCGAGTATCGCTTATTTGGCGGGGCAGGTGCGGGCTATTACCTGATCCAGGAAGAGACTTTGTCCTTGCGCGGCGAGGTTGGACCGGGTCTGCGGTTCTCCAAGGAGACCGGAACCGGCACGGAAAGTCAGGACTGGGTAATTTATGGCTCAATCGATTCCAACTGGCAGATCAATTCGGATTGGACACTCAGCCATGCTTCGAAGGTGACATGGTCAGACCCCAGCACGAATGTGACATCACGCTCAGAACTGAACACCGCCCTGACCGAAGCGTTGCGCGCAGGTTTGACCTATGAAGTGCAGTATGAGGAAAACCCACCCAATCAGAAAGAAAACGTCGATACCATTATCAGTTTCAATGTATCATACGGTTTTTGAACTTAGCGCCTTCTATGTCCTTATTCCGTACCCAGTCCGAGGCTCTCCACAAGACCCTTGATCGTGTTTTGATCGAACTTTGCCCGTAGTTTGATGTAAGGGCCTTCCTGTTTGTATTTGGCCGCCTCGAAGTCGCTATCGTCAAATCCGGATGCGTTCCAACCGACGCTGATCCAGACGTTCTTCTCTGGACTGAATCCAATACTTGGACCGTACGACCAGGTCTCGGTCCCGCTCACCTCGCCAGAAGTCCAGGTTGCCTGGAAGCCAAGATCGATTTTCTTGGTGATATCGTGGCGCGCCTCGCCCCCGACCAGGTGGGTAAACCCGCTGGCTTTTGCGCCGTTAAACTCCGTCTCGACATGCTTGATACCGTGATAAACAGATACTTGCGTCCGTTTGGAGACCATCGCGTTCACCGCCAGATTGTTCACCACTTTCGAACGATTCTGAACACCATCCTCTTTCAAGTGACCATAATCAAAGCGGTTCAGCACCACCATGCCTTCACCGCGCGGACGCCAGGCTGCGCCGACACGAATATCCGTTTGTTTTCTGTTGGCCTGCTCTGTCAGCGACTCCCGTTGTTGCCGCGCCGCAGCGGAGAAGGAGAGGGTGTTGGTAATCTCTCTCGCCCCGCCAAGAACCGCAACCAGTCGCTTTCCGGATGTGCTATCGCGCGCTTCAATTCGGCCTGACGCCGCCATGCCCTCAACCTGGAATCCTGCTCCGAGATAGGCGGATGTGTATTGCTCAGACTCGGTGAGCGGGCTGCGCACACCATCCTCGAGCGGACCGAATGCGGCGTCTGGGGCAACGTCCAGTGGCGCATCACCGCCATCCACGTTCGCGCGGCGCGCCAGACCGCCGCTCAAGGTCCAGGCGTCACTCACCTGCCAGACCTGATCGACGCCGACCGTGGCGCCAATCCGCTGCGCGCTATCCTGGGTCAACATATCAGCTCCGGCGCGGATCTGCGTGCCGCCGCGCGGCTCCCAGGTCACGCCAGCAATCGTGTTCTGACCAGAAGCGTGATCACCATTGGTAATCTCATGACGGACGTTCAGTGTTGCCGTTTTCCCAAGTGTCTTATCCAAACCCAGCACGGTACGCCCAGGGAATAGGGTGGCTTCATCATTTGCGCCTACCTGGTTCAATGGCTCTTCCCAAACGGCGCTGAGCGTCAGGCCCTGGTCGAGGAATGTCTTTCGCAGGCCCGCCAAAAGGAGAACGGATCGCCGCGCGTCTTCTTCCTTGTCATATTCTTCCGCCACAGCGCGAAGTCCGATGCTTGCGCCGAATGTCTGGCTGTCTTGTGTGAGCAATGCATCCGCAACGGTCCGCTGCGCCCGCTGGCTCAAATTTGTTTCGCGATAGGCCTGCGCTTCCACACGGCGCACGGAGCGATCATTACCGCCTGCGACTTCATGAACACCTATTTCGGCGCTGACTTGCGCCCCGATACGTCGCAGCGCTGACGTGTTCGACGCTTGCTGACCTAGCCCGAAGCCTTCTGTTTCCTGCCTATAGTACCCCGTCATACTCAGTTTTTCGGTCCGGTGCACCGCCTCAAGCAAGACCGCATCACCTGCCATGTCGCCTAACTCGGTATTCGCCTCGGACGTTGCGAGCTCGGCCCGCAGCTCTGTCCGCTCATCCAGGTTCACAGTCAGATCTGCGGCGGCAAGGCGCGATCCATCAAACCCGCTCGACGCTCCGTCCTCTTCATGGACCAGGGTAAGGCCCGCCTGAACCTTTCCATCCGCCATTCGCGCGGCAGCTCGCAATCCAGCCGTGATCCCGCGTTCAGTGGCATCCGATGTTTCATAGTCGACCACAATTACGTTCGGATTGAGCGCGGCGTCCGTGGCATCGACAGGCTGACGGAAGAAGATCTCGCCGGTGGCATAGTCGATATCATAGTCGATATAGCGATTGTATCGACGGACATTCAGAACCTCATCGGATCTGAATCGATCGCGCGTTTCGACCGAAATGACTTCTGATGATCGCACCAGAGGCGCTGATTTCAGGCGGAATGGCCCGGACGTTCCATCCGCAGCAAGCTCGTCCTTGACGAAGGTCTGATTGGTCTCAGACGCGAACGCTGTAACGCTGAACGCTTCGCTTTCATAATCGGCTTTGAGGCCCGACAGCCGACGCGAATAGCGGCCGAGATCCGTCTCGGTGAAACCCGTCTCATAATCCCCGAACAGGGCCTGGAACGTGTTCTTCTCAAGCTTAACATAGACCGGGTAGCGGCTTTCCGCATTATTGTGCTGCCAGGTGCGATCGCCGTAGAGCGTATAATATGCGTTTGGGTCGATTTCGTCGAAAATCTCGCCATCCGCATCGCCCCGACGCTTGGCTGTGTCGACCGCGACGGTGAGCAACCAGTCACCCTTGACCATGCCCTTCGCAAAAAAGGCGACGCGGCCATCCGCGGTCTTGCTGTTCACATCACGCCCACCGGTTTCCGCCAATCGCGTGCTCAGACCTTCCGCTTCGACCAGTCCGACAACGATCCAGTCCCGCTTTTCCGATTCGAGCCAGACATCGATGGTTTCGACGGATCCGTCTTCAAGCTTGACCTCGAAGCGCGCGCGACCGGATTCAAGCGTGGGTTCCAGCTCGACCCTGGCGATGCCGTCTTGTCCGACGCGGATGCCTGAGACCGCAGCAAAGCCTGCATCGACCGGTGCTTCGAATTCTTCCTCAGCCTCTTGGGCCAAGCGGTATGGCGCGGCGACGTCAATCTCGACAATCCGTCCCTCATGCACAGGATGACCGGCGCCATTTTCAAGGCGAATGGCGATCACGGGTCTGGTTCTTCCGTCCGCAACGGCGACGGACTGATCATCGACCAACCATGCCCGGTCCACTTCGTCGACGAACCAGAGAGTCCGGGTCAAAGATTGAATCTCGTCGCCATTCTCATCATGGAGGCGCGCGACAAACGTGTTTTCACCGCGTTGAATGTCGACCCCGGCCCAGCGAGAGATTGCCACATCTCGTGATGCTGACAGATCTCGACCGGAGAAATTCAGACCTGGAACGGGTTGACCGTTAAGCTCCAAAGTCACCTTCTGCCTTGGTGCATGAACGAGACCCAGGTTGGCTGATCGTCCTTGAGGACTCTGCCCGACCCGAGGATAGGCCCAGTTAAAGCCAGAATCCGTCTGGGCGTTTAACCAGGTCAGGTCAAAAATATCTTCGACTCGAGACTTGGCATCCGACTCGGTGACGAGCGCCTCAACAATGCTGGTCCTTTGCAGGTAGAAATTGGCGCGCCAGATCGTGCCGCCCTGGGCGTCGACAAATTTGGACAGAGCACTGCCGGCGTAACGCGTGCTTTCTTCACAGATGATGGGTTCATATCCTGAAGGCAGCGTCGCTTCATCGACTTGCACGACGTGCGTTCCAGGCCGAACACCCTCGAAATGGAACAAGCCATCGGCGTCTGTCACCACATAGCGACCCGTTTCCATATATAGGCGTACGCCAGCGACGCCGGTGCCATCTTCGATACTGCGCGCCCATTCTTCATCTGGTCGGCAGGCGGCCTCAGCAACGCGTCCAACAATGGTCAGGCGCTCATTCAGGAAGTCGTCCTCGATTTGAATGGCGGCCTCTGCGGTATTCGAAAGTGAATCTCCGCTTGGGCTGATCGCGACCACCCGATTGACCGCCTCGCCCCGTTGCGCACCCGGCCCAACCGAGGCGAGATAAGTCAGTTCCATACGCTCGCCAGGCCCCAACAAACCGCCCACGAACGTGAGACCGCGACCATCTGGATCTACGACCGGATCGTCAATCTGGGCGCCTGCCAATCGTGCCGACCCGGCGACATAGCGGAACCCGCCGGGCAGGGTGTCCTTCAAGCGAATGGGCGCCGACAACGTTGCCGCATTCTCGAGTTCGATCGTGTAACCAACAAAGTCACCAATCGCGGCTTGCGTCTCGAAAGCTTGCTTGCGAACGATGAGATCACTATTTGGATCCAGCGGGATATCCAGGTTCAAGGGTCCAGATGTCGTGATCGTGAACGTCTGGGCGAACGAAGCCTGCGTCCAAATATCAAATGGTGCATTTGGTAAAGCTTCGAAATCCGCTGTCGACCGAACGGATGGATAAGAGTAACCCGCCGGAGACTCGACCAGGATCTGATATGTACCGGGCGTCAGAACCGGGAAAAAGAAAGCGCCTGGCTGGGTGAGAACTGTTTTTCCGGACGTATCGGTCACCGGTTTGCTGGTGAGCACGGTCGACGGAGACGTGCCGGTGCCATCAATGCCCAAAACCTCTGCTGGAAGTCCCGTATCTACATCTATAATCGTGACTGAGACATCGCTCAGCAATTCGCCGGTCAGACTGTCGAACACGCGGCCAAATGGGTCGATGACAGCAGTATCAATCGAGACTTCAGTCGCATCAAACGCGTCTACATAAGTCGCCGTCAGAACGCTTTCCTGGGGGGCGGAAAGCTGCTCATCATAAATAGCGGTCGGGTCTCCGGTGCTTGGAAAGAACCCGTAAAACTCGCCCGTATCCGGACCGCTTTCGTACAAGCGGAGGACGATTGAATCGCCGCCATCCGTCTCAACCGTTACTATGACGGTCTCGATCCGGTTTGGATTGCCGTTCTGGCCCAGATCAATGACACGAACGACCATAGTCTCACCTGGCACATAGGTTTGCGCCGGGACCAGGTCGACCGGAAGTGTCGGGTCCGTCGCCGCATCTCCGGGGAGCGCGATGCGATCTAGTGGAGAGAACGAATCGCTGCGTTCACCTGATGGACTATAATCAGAACCGTGCAATTGGACAGATAGGCCATCCGGGGCGTTCTGCACGATCCGGAAGAATTCGATTTCGGAAGGGGTGGTGCGCGCCTCAATAATAAAAGTCGCTTCATTGGTCTGCTGAACCACGCTGCCGGATGGAGAGTCTTGGCTGATCGTAGCCACGTTAGTGACGCGATCTCCCAGATCAGCGTTCGCCGGGACCGCGCATGCGAAAACCATTGCGCTCGCCAGAACGAGTGCAAACAACGCATGCCAGATTAGCTTCCGCCCGAAGCCCATCCCCTTATCTCCACCATCATGCGGCCGACCTCTTTGGGTCTGTCCGCGCTCAAATACAGGCTGGTCTTTTGCCGCCTTATGAGGAGACGCTATCGAACTATGGTTAGGATCGGATTTGAGAGATCGATGAAATTTGATCGATCTCTCAAGAAAAGTCAGTTCTTATTGGTCGATCAGATGCGTGCCCGCCTGAATCATTGGCAAAAAGAAAGCCCTGAGCGCGGCGACACCCAGGGCTTTCAATCGTGGTTTGGGAGTTTATTATTTCACGGCAGCTCGAATAATGATCTGCCCAACTTCTCCCGCAGCCAGGACTGCATCTGATAATTGGATGACACAATTCGTGGTTCCGTCACAGTCGCTATCCGCCGGCGTGCTCGGTGCACTCAGCACAGGACCCGCCCCCGCAACCCCTGTATCGTCGGCAAACCCGGTCGTCGTCGTCGTTGCAAGTGACGCCGCAACGAAGGTGACCTCCGCCGGAAGGATATCATCGATCACCAGGTTGGTTGCCGTCGCCGTCGCGCCATTATTCTGCACCTGAATAATATATTCGACGCAGGATCCCGGCACGGCTTTAGCGCCCGCGACGGCCGATGCTGTTGCGCAATCTGTCAGAGCAACGAACGGATCAGCAATGTCTGGCTCCTTGACCACAGTCACGGTTTTGGATGCAGCTAGACTTGCAGACTCAACCCGAATGATACCGGTGGCGGCAAACAAACCGTCCGCATCGCCAGCCGCTTCCGCTGCTGCGACGCCGGTACCATCGGCCAGGACGTTCTGGGCCGACCCTGTCAGAACATTTGCACCGCCGGTCGCGGTGGTGACCGCCGCCGGTGTCGTGGAGGCCTCGTTCAGGAAGGCGGTCGGATCACGCGCTTCAGCCACCAGAGTAATGTCATCAGTGAACGTGTCCGAGACAGATGCGTCGATTGTTCCTTGCACCTGAACAAAGACCTGGACGCCTTTCGGGACATCGCCAGTTATGAACGCCGACCCTGCCGCCGTCCCAATCGGGGTTTGCGCAATGGTTGTATAGGCACCATCGTCCGGCAATCCGTTATCATTCGCATCGACGAGATAGCGAACCACGAGCGATGTCGCGTCGAAAGTTGTACCACCTGAGTCCAGATCATCGATCGAGAAGGAATACGCTGACGTATCATTGCCCTCATTCAGTACTTCAAACGTCAATGTGGCATTGGTGTTTGGCGCCGATGTGAGCGTCGAGTTGGTTGCCGTGACGATGAAGTCGACCTTCCGGTCAACCGTAAATACCGTCGGCGCTCCCTGCACAACCGCTCCGACCGGCGGACTCACATTATCGTTTGTGATGACCGGCTGGGCCGTTCCCGAGACGCTGTAGCTCAGCTCGAATGTGTTGGAGACTGAAACGCCGGCTTCAGTCAGATTGTTTGCAGCATGTGCTGCGCTCGCCAAGCCAAGGCTCACTGCCACGGCAAGGCTTATACGGGAGAAAATCCCCCGTGCCCCTAGTCTACTCATTTTTCGCCCGCTCCAATTATGTTTTTATAAAGCAGGGCAAGTGTTCCATATCTCAGTTAACAGGACGGAAAAAT
Organism: Hyphomonas sp.; assembly: GCA_024743015.1. Taxonomy (GTDB): domain Bacteria; phylum Pseudomonadota; class Alphaproteobacteria; order Caulobacterales; family Hyphomonadaceae; genus Henriciella. The sequence continues at coordinate 14,205 of JANSXJ010000040.1, forward strand.
CGCTGGGATTCCGGCCCCGGAACGCATATTCAACGGCAGATTGAATTGGCTCGATCTATCGCGTTTGACGAACCTTTCAGGGAGAAATGATAGGTCACACGCGTGTTACGTGCTGACGTGGCTTCGACACGCAGCTCACTGCCGCGCTTGAGTTGCCGCACCAATGGCGCGTCGTCCTCGTCTTGTGCAAAGGCCTCGCGGCCGACCCCGAACATTGACCAGTTAGACCGACCGATCTTGGCTTTGCCCGGAAGATCGCCGCGCAGTTCGTAGCCGACCTTCAAGCTCGGTTGATTGCGCGCCTTACCGGACCGCCAATTGGAAACATAGAACCAGACATCGCCATGATCTGCAGATCTCGGGGCCTTGTCCGTCGCTTGGGTGGCGGCGTAACACAGGCGCTCACCACCGACATCTTCGGTAAACACGACCCAGTCCGTATATTGCCGTACCACGGTCGGAGCGGCAGATGCCGCCAGCGAGCCAAACATCGTCAAAGAGCCTAAAACGACCAGGGATTGCCGCAACATATATATTCTCCTATATACGATAAGATATCTAGCCTAGGGCGAGATTCTTCTGTAACAGTCTTGGGGCTGAAATAAGACACTCCAGATTAACGGGCGATTATGAACTTGTTGTATCGCAAAGGTTGCAATTCCAATCAGAAACGCGCTTTATACGAGTGCGAAGCTGAACAGGGGAATTCTGTGTCCCTCGACATGACTGGAAGCGACCCGACGGAACGGGATCGCCTGGCCGATTGCGTGGAACAAATCGCCAGCGCGAAATCGCGCGCCGCTTTTTCTGAAGTGTTTGAGTATTTCGCGCCCCGTCTGAAAAGCTACTTGATCCGGCTTGGTAGCGAAGCGTCGAGCGCCGAGGAAATCATGCAGGACGTGATGCTGAATGTCTGGCGCAAGGCTGGACAGTATGACCGTCGGCAGGCCTCTGTCTCGACCTGGATCTTCCGGATCGCTCGCAATCGTCGGATCGATACGCTGCGGCGTCTGAACAAGCCAGAGCTGGACGCCGAAGACCCAATGCTGCAACCGGCGGAATCGGAGCAGCCGGACATCACCGTCAATCGTGCTCAAATCGAAGCTCAGGTTCGCACCGCCATGGACACGTTGCCTGAGGAACAGATCATCCTTCTGAAAGCGGCGTTCTATGAAGGGCTCTCACACTCCGAGATCGCCAAAAAATTCGACCTGCCTCTTGGTACGGTAAAGTCGCGAATTCGACTGGCATTCCTGCGTTTGCGGGGAACACTCGAGCGCGACCACTGAGCTTATCGCTGCAATCTGGAGCTGCATTTGCTTGACGATAACCAAGATCCAACAATATCGGCGTATAGAACACGAAATTTTACGGAGCGTTCCGAGCCAATGGGCAAAGCGCAATTGAATGATTTTGGAGAAGTGTATTCGAGCTATGCAGCCGGATGCCTAGATCCTGCTTTCTGCCTCCTCGTAGAGACACAGGCAGCTTTGCGCCCGGATGTCAGCCGTGCCGTCGCACGCGCAGAGACGATTGCCGGGATTTTTCTTGAATCGGAGCAAAGCGCTGCGCTGAGTGACGGCGCTGCTGCCACGGCAATGGCGATGATTGATGCCTTCGAAGCGTCTCATGCGACTTCTGATCTGGCTGTGCATCACGCGAATGAAGGTCTTGATGAGTTTCTGGCCCTCCCGGAGCCGCTGCGTGAAACGGCGCTGCAGTCTTTTCAAACGAACAAGTGGCAGACCCTGACAAGTGGAATCCGCCGCCTGAAGCTGGAGGCGAACAGCCAGGCTGAAATAGAGCTTTACCGCATCGACCCAGGCTGCACGGTGCCGCGTCACAGCCACAAGGGTAGCGAGTTCACGCTTGTCGTTTCTGGCGGGTTCTCAGATGAGAGCGGTAGCTTTGGACCCGGTGATATCAGCGTGAATGGCCCCGAAGACACGCACCAGCCCACCGGCGACTTGGACGGTGTTTGCTATGCCCTGGCGGTTCGCGATGGCGGCTTGAAGTTTACCGGCATGATGGGCCTGGTGCAGCGCCTGATCGGTCAGTAATCAGCGAACGATCTCGAATTTTCGGGTTTCAAAGACACTTAGCACCTGCTTGAGCTCACGGCCGCGCTTGAGGATCTGGCCTTGCGCACCAAGAACCGCGTAAGCGCCTTGCATTCGTGCCAGCGCAGGGGTTTTCACAATGGTCCAATTCGGGTTTTCCGCGTGCCGTCTGAAGATCGCGAACACCGCCTGATCCTTGTGAATTCCGATCGCGTAATCCTTGGCCTGACCCGCCATGACCAGGCGCCCGTAGACATCCAGAATCACATTCATCTCATGACGTTGAAATGCAACATTGGGTTTCCGGCGAGTATTCTTGAGTGGTGTAACGTGAGCCATGTGGTTAATATTCGGGACAGTTCTTTCCTGAGTGACGTAATTTTAATGCAGAATAGGGCAGATTTGCCCCAATCATGCCTTGTATCGACCACCGATTACGATCAGTTTGCAATTGTCGGGCGGCGAAGTCTAGCAGTCATTCCGGACCCATCAGCCCCCCCAGCCCCCCGG
>JANSXJ010000540.1 GCA_024743015.1 Hyphomonas sp.
CGGGTCGAGAGCACATCGCCGCCGCGCTTCACGAACAGGTTCGTCGCCGCGACGGTTACCACGGACAGCAGGCAAAGAAAAATTGGAAACGTGCTTGCGCTCATTCCGCCGCCTCGCGCATCGGAGGCGGGGAAGTCAAGCGAGATAGCCGCGGCTAAAGGGCTGCTTCGACGGCTGTGACTTCCGGAACATAGGCTTTGAGCATGTTCTCAATGCCTTGCTTCAGCGTGAAGGTTGAAGATGGGCAACCGGCGCACGCGCCCCGCATGGACAGGTGCACAATACCAGACTCCGCCTCGAACCGGTGGAAGATGATGTCGCCGCCATCCTGCGCTACGGCAGGACGCACGCGCGTTTCGATCAGCTCGATAATCTCTCCGACAATTTCGGCGGTCTCGCCTTCATAGTCTTCGACCGAGCCGCCGCTTTCGCCTTGGGTCATCGCTCCTGCATCCGTGGCCATGACGGGAAGACCTGCCACGAAGTGATCCATGATTGCTGCCAAAGCCATCGGCCGGACATGTTTCCAGTCGGAGTCCGCATCCTTGGTCAGCGAGATGAAATCGCTGCCCAGAAAGACACGGATCACACCCTGAACCTGGAACAGGCCTTGCGCCAACGGGCTCGTGCCGGCTTCGTCTATGGACGCAAAATCATAAGGGCCGGTGTCGCCTGTGACAGGCTGGCCGGGCAAGAACTTCAACGTGTCCGGATTCGGGGTAGGTTCTGTTTGAATAAACATCGGGCCGCGCTGGCCTTTCATTCCGCCTCTTACAGCCCTCTAAATGAGGGAAATGCCGGGATTTTCAAGATCGCGCGTGCGGAACTATTCCGCGGCAGAAGCGTCAGCGACCGCCATGGTTTCGGCTTCCTGAGCCTGAAGCACAGCGATGAAGTCGGCCGTGGCGGTTTCAACCTCGGTGAGATAGTACATCATGGCGGCAGGATGATCGGCCAGAATAGAGCCGGTTCCCGCCTGGCTGGACACAAACATCGGATTGAAAGTCGCTGCGCGACGCCAGGCAAACAAGGCCCGGTCACGTGCCTCAGCCGCCGCCCTCGTGCGCACTAGTTCAGGTTCCTGGATGAGGGATGACATCATCAGCTGAGAGGCGACCTGAGCATAGGCCCGCGTCTTGTAGACCGCTTCAATATCCGCGCGCGAGGCTGGCCAGGCTTCGGCCCGGTCAACATGTGTCCGCAGACGCGCCTGGGATTCAACTGCCCAGCCTTTGTAGAGATTCAACTCGTCGACCATCACATCGAGGCCTTTGGGCTGCGCGGCAAGGCCACGCGACAAACGTCCCTCATAGCTTTGCAGGGCTTCGGCCGCCGCATTCAGACGCGGAACCGCTTCAGCTTCCTGTGACGGAACCAGCAAGCGTGCCGCCGCCAGAAGGTCGGAATCGGGCGCGCCCTGTTCGCGCGAGGCATGCTCAGATGCGAGCAGCGAGAATTCGGACAGCGCGCCTGTGATGCCCTCCTGCCAGGCAGGCAGAGCCGTGAGGCGGGCTTGCGGGTGCCACCAGGACCGATCGTCGGCCCAACCGGCTACGGTCAGCTCGCGGCCCAGCAAGGTCATCGCCGTGCCGGTATCATTCGAATACCATGGCGCCGCCGAAGACAGGACAACCGCGCTGGAATCCACTTTATGGCCTAAAACCGTCAGCGCCGGGTAGCCGCCGACCAGTACCAATACGAGCCCGAGTTTCGCCGTCCCGATAATCCGTCGCCAGAACCGGCCAATCGCTGCTGCCAGCGGACTGGGTTCTGCATCATCGAGATAGGCTTCGGAAATGTCAGCACCCAAAAGAGTGACAACGGGCTTCCCGTCATCATTGTGCGCTTCAATATATTCTACGGGGAGCTTTTCAGCCGCTGTCATTGGTACTTCACTCTCAACATGTGTGTCGATGCAGCCACATGACGCAATAAA
>JANSXJ010000159.1 GCA_024743015.1 Hyphomonas sp.
AACAATGAGCTGACGGATTTTGCGCGCCAGCCTCGCAAGTCGAATCTGCCCGTAGCGAATGCGCCTGCGGCAGGGAAACGCCCGCGAAGCTCGATGTCGCCAACTATCATTTTTGATCAGGATGGCGGCCTGAAGATGGTGACCGGATCGCCGGGCGGAAACTCGATCGTCGCCTACGTGTCGAAAACCGTTCTCGGCGTGCTCGATTGGGGATATTCAGCGCAAGAAGCAGCCGCGCATCCCAACATTATTGCCCGCGGCGAAACGGTCGGGGTTGAAGTTGATGCTGAGGGTGGTCAGGAGATTGCCGATGAGCTCAAGGCCCTCGGATACAATGTATCGGAGCGGCGCGGCGAGAATAGTGGTCTGCATCTGATCGTCGTGACCGAAGAGGGGCTGGACGGCGGCGCCGACCCACGCCGCGAAGGCGTGGCGCGAACGCTGGAAGAATAGGTGCGCTGAGTCGATCACCTCACTCATCGGATTTACGAAACCCATCGCGCACCTCCTTGCTCCACAACGGTTCCTGGCCTCTGCGAATACGGTCGGCATTGTAAGCGCCCGGCGCCATCGGGTCAGCAAACAGGTCTTCGTCTGGCCAGTGAAGGCGTCCTCGAACTTCGCGTTCGTAAAATTTGTCGATCGTTGACTTGGAGCGATAGGAACGGTCCCAGTCCGTGTTCCGCTCAACACGCGCGCGTTCTGAGTTTGAAGCCCAGGCCGTAAAGGGATCTGTTCTCGGGCAGGACTCGTCCGTGCGGTGCGTCAATTTTTGACATTCCAGCTGTCGCAAAACGCCAGCGATCTGATCCGGGGTGACGGTATCTGACCCGGTGGTCGCGGTCGGCGGTGCCGCGGCAATTTCAGAATCGGGGGCGGTCGTGGGGTCTTTTTGAGTGAGGACGGCAGGGCGTTCTTCAATCGCCGGCAAAGGCGGCTCAACAGGAGATGTTTCAGGGGCTATCGGTTTTGGCGCAGGTGGAGGAGCAAGTATTGGCGTTTCAACGACCGGTTCGGGCGGAGCGTGTTCAGCTGGGTCGGGGTCCGGTTCTCGTGATGGCTCCGCTTCCGGCGTGGGGGCGGGCGAGGGTGGAGGTCGCTCGACGATCTCGACCGTGATGGCCGGCGTGCGTGCGGTATCCTGGATCACTATTTCTGCCGACAGGACCAATGCCAGCAACACGAAGTGGATCGCCGCAACGGATCCAGTTCTGATCGCAGTGGATAATCGCACGGTCTTGCCAACCCAAACCATGATGCAGGCTTAGGCACACAATCCAACGATCTGCGCTTAATCTTCAGTAATGATAGGTGTTTTGGGACGGAATAGTGCCTCACTCCGAAGAATGAGACACCAGGATAACGATTAGAACGGATCAGACAGCTTCTCGTCTGTATAAATGCTCACGCCAGTCAAAGTCAGCAGGAACGCTTCGAGCTGGTCTTTCTCGTTTTCAGTCAGGTTCAGATTCTGCGGATTGCCATTCTGGATCAAGCGATTGTCCAACGTGTTGAGAAAATCGGACAGAGGTGGCTCTGACGTGGGTTCCTGGATATCATCGTAATGGTCAATGACGTCGCGGAGCGTTGCAAGAGACCCATCATGCATGAAGGGTCCGTTCGAGCTGCCGCCCGGGCCGACCAGGTCGCGTAAGCTGGGCGAACGTTCATTCGTCAGATCGAACTCGGTCGTTGAGCCCGCCACGCGGAATATGCCGTTCTGGTTCGAATTCGGTGCGATATCAAACTCCGGCGTGCGATGGCAACGATCACAGCCAGCCCCGCCCTGGTTTGGATTGTCCATGAACAGCGTCTTGCCGGCATTTTCATCGGCGGTGAAATTCGGGAAGTCGACATCATCATTGTTCACTTGCGCGCGGCCCGTATCATAGCGCGAGTCAAAGGACTGGATGGATTTGGTAAACTGGGCGAGGGCCAACTGGATCCGCTGTTCGGTGATCTCCGGATCAAGAAACACGAAGCGGAACAGTTCTTCGTAATACTCTGTAGCTTCCATCTGCGCGATCAGCGTATCGAGGTCCGGTCGGCCATTCTGGCCGCTGAATCCCATCTCATTATGGTCCTGGATCGGCTGGCTTTCCTGCGCTTCGTGGCTGGGCGCGCGCTCGTCCCAGAAGAAGTCAGTTTCATCGGCAAACATCGTATTGATCAGGCGCATGGAGTGCCGTCCGGTCTGGCCGCCTTCGACGCCGGTGCTGACGACGCCTGCATCGCTGAAGCCTAGCGACTGAACGTGGCAGGAGGCGCAGGACACAGTCCCCGTTGTCGAGAGTGATGTGTCGTAGAACAAGACCCGCCCCAGTGTCGCACCGGCATTGGTGATTGGGTTGCCGCCATCGTTTACCTTGGTGATGTAGTTGGGGACGGGTTGACCGGAAAAATCATCGAGGTTTTCCAGATCGATCGATCCACCAAATACGGTCGCGATGGCACTTTGATCGATGGTCACGGAGACTGTGAACGTGTCGCTGATGCTTGCGCCATCTGGATCTGTGGCGGTGGCGGTGATGGTGACGTCGCCGCTGGAGTCCGGAACGCCAGAGATCACAGTGCCGGACAGACTCAGCCCTCTCGCATTTCCACCAAAATCCGTGGTGATCGTCAGAGTGTCATTGTCCGGGTCGGAGAACGTCCCGGCGAGATCGATTGAAAACTCATACCCGACATTACCTGACTGATCAGCGACGGTTGATGACACGACAGGGGTAGAGTTGGTTGTGGTTCCAGATGCGGGCGTGGTCGTGTTGCCCCCGCCACCTCCGCCACAGGCAGTTACTAAGAGCGCCGCAGCCAACAAGCCGCCGGTTCGGTAATTCATTCGATCTTCTCCCTCGGCCCGGCAACATGCCGCGCACGAAAGTGAAACGAACGTAGACCCGAGCTCCGTCGCTGTTTTTTATGAACTTTTAGTCAGAAGGCACAGACAATCAGATCTCCTGATTGTAAGCTCCGATCTCCGGATACTTGGAGAGGCGCGGCTTCACTTCCTCGCGGAAAAGCGCGACCATATCCTCCTGCGAGCGCATGCTTTCCACAACGACGGCGAATTCGGGTTTGTTCGAACTCGCGCGGGCCAACACCCAGGAGCCATCTTCCAGAGTCACCCGGGCACCATTGACTGTGTTCACGTCGACCACTTTGCGGCCAAGGATTTCAGTGCCCAGCAGGCCCTTATACTCTTCGACGATCCGGTCGATCACCTCATACTTCACTTCGTCTGCGCAATGCGGTGACATGGTAAGCGAGGTGAAGGCGACGCCGAGTTCGCCCTTGAGATCCGCCATCGTCTTGTCCGGATTGCGATCGAGCATCTCCAGGATGGCTTTCGCCGCGATCAGTCCGTCATCATATCCCAGTCCAATGGGAGGTCGGAAGAAGAAGTGGCCCGACTTTTCAAAACCAGCAAGGGCATCGAGATCAGTGGTGCGGCGTTTGATATAGGAGTGGCCGGTCTTATAATAATCGACGGTGGAGCCATTCGCTTCGAGCACCGGATCCGTCTTGTAGAGCCCCGTCGATTTCACATCGACAACGAACTTTGCACCGGGATATTCCTTTGAGAGATCGCGTGCGAGCATCAGGCCAATCTTGTCGGCGAAGATCTCGTCGCCCGTATTGTCGATAACACCGCAGCGGTCGCCATCTCCGTCAAAACCGAGCGCGATATCAGCGCCATTCTCTTTCACGGCGGCAGCCATGGCGTGCAACATTGCGCTGTCTTCAGGGTTAGGATTGTATTTCGGGAAGGTCATGTCGAGGTTGCAATCCATCTCGATGACCTCGACGCCCATTCTTCTAAGCGCATCGGGTGCAAAAGCGCCCGCGGTGCCGTTGCCGCAAGCAGCGATGACTTTCAGCGGTCGCTTGATTGAGACGCCTTCGGACACGCTTTCAATATATTTTTCGCGCATATCGTCGACGCGGAAATGACCGCCACCAGCGCGGGGCCGGAAGTCGCCGTTCAGAACAATTTCCTTCAATCTGCCCATTTCATCCGGGCCGAATGTCAGCGGTCGGTTGGCACCCATTTTAACGCCCGTCCAGCCGTTTTCATTGTGCGAGGCCGTGACCATTGCGCAGCAGGCGCAGTCGAGTTCAAATTGGCTCCAATAGACCATCGGAGACAAGGCAAGACCGACGTCCAGAACCTCGCATCCGCCCTGGACCATGCCTAGGATCAGCGCGTTTTTGATCGGCTGGCTGATCGAGCGATAATCATGCCCTGTCACCACTTTCGGTTCGACGCCAAGTTCGTGGAACAGCGTTGCCATGCCGAGACCGAGCGCCTGCACACCTGTGAGGTTCAGTTCGGGATCTTTTTCGTGACCGATGCCATTGAACCACCAGCGAGCGTCATATTCCCGGAATCCGGTCGGTTTGACCAAAGGAAGGATTTCAAATTCGAGTGTATTTGGTGCGATTTGAGCCAGCGGTTTTGGCAGCATTGTTACGTCCTAGATCAGATTTTCCCCAATAGGGGCGTTGTGCAGACTGTGACGCAATAAGCAAGCCAAATGATATTTAATATTGTCTATCCGATATAGAATACTAATTAAGCTCGTGGCGCAGGGACAAACCCCTTCGCGAAAGACACGGAGTTAGGTATGAACCTTATCAAATTTGCATCTCTCGCAGCCTCTGGAATTGCCCTTGCGGGCGCAGCGGCAGCACAGGAATACTATGTTGGTGGATCGATCGGGTTCGCGCAGCAAAATGACAGCAGCAATAGCGGCTCGACCGGCGCTTTCACGACTGGCGATCTCGGCGATGGCAGCACGCTGGATGTCGCAGCTGGCACGTCCTATGGCTGGGACACAGAGTTTGATAACGGCACGGCGTTCGCCGGTGAGTTTGGTGCGCGCTTTGGCAATGGCTGGCGTGGCGGCGTCGAGTTGGCCTATTCCGGTGCCGACGTTGACACGCATACAGGCGTAACCCTTGGCGGCGGCAGCATTGACGCTGTCGACGCGGCTGCAATTGCCGGGTCTCCGACCCCTCTCGGCGTCACGGTTGCCGCCGTTGTTGCTGATGGGCAAGGCGAAATCACCAATACGGCGGTCTTCCTGAACGGCTACTATGATTTCAACACAAGTGGCGCGCTGCAGCCCTATCTCGGAGCCGGGATCGGCTTTGCCAGCGTTGATGTCACCTACCAGCCATCCGCGATCACCGTGATCGATGATAGCGAAACCAAGCTTGCCTATCAGATCAAGGCAGGTGCCACCTGGCAGCTTGAAGGCCAGTGGGAACTGTTCGGTGAGTATGCCTACCGCGCGACCGAAGATGTTGAGCTGGACAACCAGCTCTTCCCAGGCACGCTCGACATTGAAAACACTCAAAACGTGTTCTCGATCGGCGCACGCTACCGCTTTGGCGCCTAACCCTCTCCATCATTGATTGATGACGCCAAAGGGCCCGTCTCCGCGAGGAGGCGGGCTTTTGGTTAGCGTTCGAAACGCAAATAGGCCCAGGCGCTGAGCCCGCTGACAATAATCGACAGCGCGATGGCAAGCGTCGCGTTGCCGGTCCAGCCCCAATAATCATACACCGCGGTACCGGCCCAGCTCGCCAGGCCTCCCCCGAGAAACATGAAGACGATATAGACGGTCATCAAACGCGTGCGGATTTCTGGCGTCTCCTTCAGGATCGTCATGCGCCCGGTGACGTCCATGATCGGGCCAAATATATTGGCGATCAGGATCGGAATGATCAGCAGCCACAGGCTGTGTCCGAAAAACAGAAACAGCGTGATGCCCAGCAGACGGAAACCGGATGCAATCAGGCGGGTCTTTCGCGGTCCGATCCGGTCGGCCAGGGCTCCGAATTTCGGTGTCGTGACCACATTGACGATGGCGAGGATGGCAAGATAACCCACCACATCGACGCCATAGCCCATTTCCGGACTGGTCAGATGCAGGCCGAGGCCCATCCAGATCGATATGAAAATTCCAAAGCTGAGCGCCTGTATGCTGCCTGAGAGCAGAACTTCGGGATAGCGGCCGGTCAGGGGCAGCATCGAGCCGATCAGGCGCAGATATGAGCCGGGCTTTGTTGTGCCGGACGCGGGCTCTCGTCGATCCATGGAAAGGGGCAGCAGAATTGCCACGATCAGCATCAAGGTCGACGCAATGTAATAAACGGTTCGCCAGCCCAGATATTCGGCGACGACCCCGGCGCCAGCGCGAGCAATCAGGATCCCGGCAATGATGCCGGTTGTGAGCATGGCGGTAACTTTGCCAAGCTCCTGCGCGTCGACCCGCTTGGAAACATAAGTCGGCAGGAGATATGGGACGATTGTGGCGAAGCCGAGCAAGGTCGAGCCGGTGACAAACAGGGCAAAATCGCGCGAAAACGCCATCAAAGTGATCGACAGAAATTGACCCCAAACAAAGACGGTAGACAGCGTCCGGTTGGAGTAGCGATCCCCGAGCGGCAGCAAGAGGAAGATACCCAGTGCCAAGGCAATCTGATTGAAGGCTGGTACGATCCCGATCATCGAGGCGCTGACCTGAAAGTCCTCGGCAACACGGGCAATTATGGGGTGGACGTAGTAGGCGTTCGCGGTGACCACCGCAGCTGCCAGAGTCAGCGCCCAGACCTGGCGATTGCTCAGGCGTTGCGGCGTCTGAAGCGAGGCCGAGTCGTCGGGGGCGTCCTGTTGCACCGGGTCAGTCTAGATCTGTCATTCGCGCGGTGGAAAGCCTGACGCGACGCCAATCGATCTCGCGGTCAATACGCGTCCGTTCACTCCGCAGAGGATTCAGCCAATTGCGACGCTATCCAGGCCTCGACACGCTCTTCAAGGGCATCCAGCGGCATCGCACCAGCGCCGAGGACGACGTCGTGATAGGCGCGAATGTTAAATTGCTCACCGAGGGCGGATTTGGCTTTCGCACGCAGTTCGAGGATTTTCAGTTCGCCGACTTTGTAAGCTGTGGCTTGCCCTGGCCATCCGATATAGCGGGTGACTTCGGTCTGAATATTGAGGGGAGCGAGCGCGGTATTGTCATTAAAGCAGGCCTCTGCCTCTTCCCGGCTCCAGCCATAGTGATGCAGGCCGGTATCGGCGACGAGCCGGCAGGCGCGCCACATTTCATATGACAGTTGGCCGAACCGTTCATAAGGCGTGCGATAGAACCCGGCCTCTCCGGCGAGTTTCTCCGCATAGAGGCCCCAACCTTCACCAAATGCGGTCGCATAATAAGACTTGCGAAACTCCGGCACGTCTTCGAGTTCCTGCGCCAGGGCGATCTGCAAATGGTGTCCGGGGACAGCTTCGTGAGCAGACAAAGCAGGCAGCTCGTAAAGCGGGCGTTGATCGAGCGCGTATGTGTTGACCAGATAAGTCCCGGCAATGCCTTTCTCGGCATCGCCGCCGGAATAGCGCCCGGTCGTATATCCCGGAGCAATCGCGGCGGGGACGGCTTCTACACCATAAGGCAGGCGCGGAAGCGTCCCGAAATAGCGCGGCAGGATCGCGTCCAGACGCTTGCTCATTTCGGCGGCTTTTTCCAGCAATTCTTCTGGGGTCTCGGCATAGAATTGCGGGTCAGAGCGGAGAAAGGCGATGAACTCTTCGAAGCTTCCGTCAAATTCGACCTCGGCGATGATCTCGTCCATCTCGGCGCGGATACGTGCGACTTCAGACTGTCCAAGCAGATGAATGTCTTCAGGCGAGTACCCGGCACCTGCGGTGTGGAAGCTGACAGCGACGGCATAAGCCTCCTGACCCCCCTCAAGTGAGGCGAGGCCAGGCTCCGCCCGCGCAGCTGGTGCATAGTCTTCTTCCATGAATTTCAGGAGGTCTGCATAGGCGTCAATGGCTCGCTGG
>JANSXJ010000164.1 GCA_024743015.1 Hyphomonas sp.
AACCAGATCGAGACCTACAAACGCGACATCCCTTCGCTGTTTCGCACCAATGCGGTGCTCGCAACATCGGACGGGATAAAGGCGCGTATCGGTTCGCTAACCGCACAGGAAGAGCGCTACATGCCGTGGCGCACGGTGGAAGGCGACGACTATGCGCCACCCGGTACCCCCGAACTCGACACGTTGTTGCAGGGCGTCTTCGAGCGCAGCCGTTTCCTGAAACTCATCCGGGATTTCACCGTCTTCGGGGATCGCGGAGACGGCCCCTTCAAGATTATTGCTGGCTACCATCAGTTTCATGGTGCGCAGAAGGCCATCAAGGAAGCAATTGACGCTTCCGGCCCAGACGGTGACCGTAAGATCGGCGTCATCTGGCATACCCAAGGCTCCGGCAAGAGCTTCCTCATGGCATTCTTCGCTGGCCTTGCCGTTCGTTCCGCCGAGCTACAGAATCCGACACTGGTCATTCTTACGGACCGGAACGATCTGGATGATCAGCTTTTCGGTACGTTCAGCTTGTGCCGCGACCTGATCCGCCAGAAGCCGGAGCAGGCCGAGAACCGCGATGACCTGAAGCGGCTTTTGGAACGGTCAGCCGGTGGCGTAATCTTCACAACCGTTCAGAAATTCCTTCCCGCAGGCTCAGAGGAGAACTTCCCCCTTCTTACTGAGCGACGGAACGTGATCGTCATCGCAGACGAGGCGCATCGCACCCAGTACGGCTTGGACGCGAAGCTCGACACGAGGACCGGCATCCGGCGTTATGGCTACGCGCACTACATCCGCCAAGCCCTACCGAACGCGTCCTTCATTGGATTTACGGGCACACCTGTTGAAGGCGCGGATCGCAACACGCCCGCGATCTTCGGCGACTATATCGATGTCTATGACATTTCTCGCGCGGTCGAAGACGGGGCCACCGTCCCGATCTACTACGAGAGCCGCTTGGCGCGCATCGAACTGGACGACGTGGAGAAGCCCAAGATCGATGCTGAAGTGGAAGCGCTGGTTGAAGATGACACGCTGACCGAAGCCGAGAAATTCAAAGCGAAATGGGCGACAGTCGAGGCCCTCGTGGGTGCGGACAAGCGGATCGGGCTTGTTGCCGCTGACCTCGTCGCGCACCTTGAAGCGCGGCTGAAGGCTTTGGACGGAAAAGCCATGGCTGTTTGCATGAGCCGACGCATTTGCGTCGAACTCTACGACGAAATCATCAAGTTGCGCCCAGAATGGCATTCAGAAGATGACGCGGCTGGGTCTGTGAAGATCGTCATGACAGGGGCCGCGTCCGACCCGTTGGACTGGCAGCAATACATCGGGAATAAGCGTCGGCGCGATCTGATTGCGAAACGCGCCCGCGATCCGAATGATCCGCTGAAACTAGTGATCGTCCGGGACATGTGGCTGACAGGCTTTGATGCGCCATCCATGAACACGATGTATGTCGATAAGCCGATGAGGGGTCATGGCCTCATGCAGGCGATTGCGCGCGTCAACCGTGTATTTCGGGACAAACCCGGCGGCCTGATCGTCGACTATATCGGGATACTTCAGAACCTGAAGAACGCCCTCAAAGACTACAGCCCGAACGATCAAGGCAAGACCGGTATCCCTGAAGACGAAGCTGTCGCCGTCATGCTTGAGGCATTCGAGCGGGTGAAAGCGGTGTTCCATGGACATGACTACAGCGATGGTTTGAAAGGCAACCCTCATAAGCGCTTGCAGGCGCTTGCGTTGGCCATCGACTGGGTTCTCAGATGGCAGGAGCAAGAAGCAGGAAAGGCGACGAATGACGAGGCGCGCAAGCAAGTACACCGCGCCTACCAAGACTTGGTTCTTACGCTGACCAAGGCCTACGCTTTGGCTTCAGCAAGTGACGAAGCTGCCTCCATTCGGGACGAGGTCGGATTTTTCCAAACGGTGAGAGCAGCGATTGCGAAATCGACAGCGAAGGGGGCGATTTCTGGGTCTGACCGTGCTTTCGCCGTTCAGCAACTCATCGACCGTGCCGTTGCGTCGACCGAGATCATTGACGTGCTACGTGCCGCCGGAATTGAAAGCCCTGACATTTCCATCTTGTCAGATGACTTTCTCGCAGAACTGCAAGGGATGGAACGAAAGAACCTGGCACTTGAAGCACTGAAGAAACTGTTGAACGGTGAGATCAGGAGCCGCCTTCAAACTAACGTGGTGGAAAGCCGCACATTCTCGAAGCGCTTGGAAGAGGCGGTTGCCCGCTACCATTCCAACGCCATCTCGGCGGTGGAGATGATCAACGAATTGATCGCCCTCGCAAAGGACTTGCAAGCCGCAAGAAGGCGTGGAGAAGAGACCGGACTTTCAGGCGAGGAAGTCGCGTTCTATGATGCCTTGGCCCAGAATCAGAGCGCCATCGAGGTTCTGGGCGATGACAAGCTACGGCTGATCGCCCATGAACTATTGGAGCAGCTTCGGCAGAATGCGACGGTCGACTGGCATAAACGCGAAAGCGCGCGGGCAAGGATGCGGGTTTTGGTGAAGCGCATTCTCAAGAAGTACGGCTACCCTCCCGATCTTGCGGAAGATGCCGTAAAACTGGTTCTGGAGCAGGCGGAGGCACTTCTTCGACAGGTTGGGTGAAGCGTTCTACTCCAGCTCACCAAGGAAAACGCCGCTTGCTTCCCTCGTCGCCGCCTTCCTTCGCTTTGTGCGAAGGCGGCTCCGAGGAAAACAAGCTCTTTATAGCTCTATCTCTATCTATCTATTGAGGCGCGAAGCTCGGATGCAAAGTTTACCTGAAATGCCCCGAATTTGCCGCTGCCGTGCTTCCTATGTGCTTCCTGTGATGCAGTATCGAGGGCAGACTAGAACCTAAGTCATTGAAATCATTGGCGCACCCGACAGGATTCGAACCTGTGACCTCTGCCTTCGGAGGGCATGAGACGTACTTTTCGATCACTGCCGTTCATTTCTCGGGGCGCGATATTCCACTGATTTTATTGATTGAATTCCATTTCTTCCCGTAGAGGGTACGATTTTGCCTTCCCTTGCTTCCGGTTCTGTGGTGAGTATTTGGTGAGTTTTTTTGGATGCTCACCAATGGCCAAGCTCACCAAGACGATTGTCGAAAATGCTGCCACACGAGATCGCCAGTTCACGCTTTGGTGCGATGAACTCAAAGGTTTCGGTGTCTTTATCAATCCCGGCGGCAGCCGGAGTTACTTCGTTGACTATCGCAATGAGAGCGGTGTTCGACGGAGGATGACTATTGGTCGACATGGCAAAATCACAGCTGAACAGGCACGCAGACGGGCAATCGGAATGCTCGGACAGACAGTCCAAGGCGCGGATCCAGCGGCCAAGCGGGTCGAGCAACGCAAATCGATCTCGGTCAAGGAGCTTTGTGAGCAGTACCTTGATGCAGCCGAAAAAGGATTGGTGCTTGGGAAAGGCGGCCGTCCGAAGAAGGCGAGCACTCTCGACACCGATCGAGGGCGGATCAATTGCCACATCAACCCGCTTTTGGGTTCCAGGCGTGTGAAAGACCTGCAAACTTCGGACATTAACAAGTTCTTGCGCGATGTGGCTGTCGGAAAGACGGCGACTGTTCGCAAAACTGGAAGACCGCGCGGAAAAGCCATTGTCACAGGCGGTCTTGGAACTGCAGGACGAACGACCGGATTGCTCGGCGGCATCCTTTCCTACGCTGTGTCGGAGGGCATTATAGAATCGAATCCGGCACATGGCGTTAAACGGCCAGCCAACAAGAGGCGACAAAGGCGGCTGACGCCCGAGGAATACCGAAAACTGGGAGACGCGATTGCCGTTGCCAGAAATACCGGCGAAGTGCGTCAAGCCATTGACGGCGCGCTACTGCTTGCGCTGACTGGTTGTCGGCTTGGCGAGATAGTCAGTTTGAGGTGGGATGAGATAGACGAAGCCGGTGGTTGTTTCCGGCTGAAAGACAGCAAGGAAGGCGCTTCGGTTCGGCCGGTCGGCAAACGAGCTTTCGATGTGCTTGGAGGCATCGAACCTATGGACAATTTCGGTCACGTGCTTGTTGCCGAGCGATATGGTGTGAGGTTTGGCGGCATGCCGCGTGCGTGGAAACGCATCGTAAAACGTGCCGCGCTCGAAGACGTTACGCCGCACACGCTGCGACACTCCTATGCGTCGGTTGCAGGCGATATGGGATATTCGGAACCAACGATCGCCGCTCTACTGGGCCACGCGGCGGGTTCGGTGACCAGTCGATATGTCCACCACCTAGACTCTGTCCTGATTGCCGCTGCCGACAAAGTGGCGGGACATATCGCGAAGTTGATGTTCGATAACCCAATCGCCCTTATCGACAAGTAGCTCTCGACGATCTGAAGTGGTGCAGCGACGTATGCCGAAATCGCTCTTGGTTCCGACAGAACTCATGGTTGTTTTGGCTGAACTTGAGCATCTCCGAAGGCAGAGGTCACAGGTTCAAATCCTGTCGGATGCGCCAAATTTCGTATCATTATCAGGAACATAATGCTAGAGCGTTTTCCGATCATATTGGGTCGTATCCTGCAGCATTGAAGTAGTTGGCGCATTCGGTTGGGGTGAATTGGGCTACGGCTTGGCCGATAGCGGCCCACAGTTCGTCAATTGTCCGTGCCCCTATCTTCTTGAGATTGGCCTTGAGCTTGGCGAAGGCATTTTCGATCGGGTTGAAGTCGGGGCTGTATGGCGGCAGGAAGCGCAGCCTTGCGCCCGCTTTTTCGATGGCCTCACGCACCGCCAATGGTTTGTGGGCAGGCAAGTTGTCCATGATCACGATATCGCCAGGCTTGAGCGTCGGAACCAGCACCTGCTCGACATAGGCGATGAAGGCTGTTCCATGCATGGCGCCGTCCAGCACCATGGGTGCGGTAAGGCCTGAGCGTCGCAGCGCTCCGACGAAGGTTGTGGTCTTCCAATGCCCATGCGGGATCGGAGCCCTGCATCGCTCGCCGCGCCGGGAGCGGCCGTAAAGCCGCGCCATTTTGGTGCTGGTCCCGGTCTCGTCGACAAAGACCAGGCGATCCGAATCGAGATCGAGCTGGCCGGCAAACCAGGCCCTGCGACGGGCAAGGACATCAGGCCTTTGCTGTTCGGCGGCGTGTGCGGTTTTTTTTGAATGTCATGCCATGACGGTCGAGCAGACGCCAGATCGTGCTCGAGGCGAAGCGGCGTCCATGCCGGTCTTCAAGATGGGCGGCAATCTCGGCCAGCGTGATATCCTTGTCATGCTCGACCAGTGCCAGGATCTCGGACGCATGGGCTTCGATATGATGCGAGCGCTTGTCGCCGCCCTGCGGACGAGGCTGATAGTTGCCACTGGCCCGCCAGCGCTCGACCCATCTGATCGCAGTTGAAACCGCAACACCAAATCGCTCGGCAGCTGCGCGCCGAGACATACCACCTTCAACCGCACCAATCACCCGTTTGCGAAGATCATTGGAAAGAGGTCTCATGCAGGCTGGCCTCCTCGTCCCAGCCCGCATCTTGAATCAGAACACGGCTGATTTGGAAATCCCCGCCGAGTCAATCAGTTGGGAAAATGCTCTAGTGCGCCCGTTCAGTGATGATGCGCGCTCTTGCATCACGAGAGGAAGAGTCCTGCAGTCGGTCCGTTGACGGGTTTGGAGGTCGAGAGAGAGGCTCTCGGCCGCCCGTCGCGGAGATGATCCCATGATGAATATTGAGAACCTGGACGGCCGACGCGATGCGAGCGGCGGCTATAAGGTGGATGTGTCCCGAGGCGGCCATGACGGCCGCGTGTCATCGGAGTGGTTTTCGCGACCCGACGACGAGAAGTTCCTGTCCCTGTCGGAGCTTTACGCCTCGGCGAAGGGCCGCGCTGAACGGAGCCGGACGCGGACCGTGGAAAGTGCGGCGATCCGCGTAGAAGCCCATCGCGACGATCCGGAAAGACTGGCGTTCGTCTTGCCGGACGCCGATGCGCCGGTCGCGCCCACCCATTGGAGTTTCGGTCAGCTTGCGAGCCTCGTCAGCGCGCCGGCGGCCTATCTGCGCCAGCTTCCGGCGCCGCTCGCCGGCATCAATCTCCAATACGGCCTGACCAATCACCGTGCCGAGCAGGTCAAGGTGCTGGAGGTCGAGGGAGCCTGCCCCGGACCCCGATCCGGGGACGGACCGAACTGCGCGCCGTCACCGGCTCCGATTACGGCCGCATCTATGACCATGAACTCGTCTCGACCGTGCAGCGCATCGCTGGCGACGGCGTCGGCGACACCCGCTGGAAGGTGCCGGGCGTGCTCGACTGGTCGACGGGCGTCTACAACCCCATGGTTGATGTAACCAAGGACACGACCACGCTCTATGCCTCCGACCGCGACGTCTTTCTGTTTCTGGTCGATGATATGAATCCAATCGAGGCCGGCACGCTGCCGGATGGCTCGCCCGATCTCTTCTTCCGCGGCTTCTATTGCTGGAACTCGGAAGTGGGCGCGAAAACACTCGGCATTGCCAGCTTCTATCTCCGCGCGGTTTGCCAGAACCGCAATCTCTGGGGTGTCGAAGACTTCCAGGAGATTTCGATCCGGCACTCCAAATATGCTGCCAACCGCTTCGCGCGTGAGGCGGCACCCGCGCTGGCGAGTTTCGCGGACTCCTCACCGCAGCCCTTCATCCAGGGCATCCGCGCGGCACGCGAAAAGATCGTCGCCCGCAATGATGACGACCGCACCGACTTCCTGCGCAAGCGTGGTTTCTCGAAAGCTGAGACCAGCAAGATCGTCGAGACAGTGCTGGCCGAAGAAGGCCGACCGCCCGAAAGCGTGTTCGACTTCGTCCAGGGCATCACCGCCGTCGCGCGATCGAAGCCACAACAGGATGCCCGGCTCGTGATGGAAACCCGCGCGAAGAAACTCATGGAGGCCGCGGCCTGATCCGCTGCCTCTACCGGCCAAGCCCGTTGCCGCGGCCCGCCTCCAGAGACAGAGGTGGGCCGTGGATTTCGTGACGGATTGACAGGTCGGGAGAGAGGCTTTCGACGGTCCGTCGCGGAGAAGTCCCATGACAAAGAAAACACCGAAACGAGTTCCCAAGATCGCGCTCAGTGAATCGCGTGACATCCCCTTCAACAAACTGGTGCTCAGCCAGGCCAACGTTCGCAAGATCAAGGCCAATGTCTCGATCGAGGAGCTGGCGGAAGACATTGCCCGGCGTACGCTGCTGCAGAGCCTAACCGTGCGGTCGGTGCTCGACGAGAACGGCGCCGAGACCGGCATGTTCGAGGTGCCCGCCGGCGGTCGCCGCTTCCGGGCACTAGAACTTCTGGTCAAGCAAAAGCGCTTGGCCCGCAATGCACCAATCCCCTGCATCATCCGTACCGAAGGTCTGGCGGAAGAAGACAGTCTGGCCGAAAACGTCCAGCGCGCTCCGCTGCATCCGCTCGACCAATTCCGCGCGTTTCAGGCCCTGCGCGAGAAGGGCCAGACAGAAGAAGAGATCGCCGCCGCCTTCTTCGTCTCGGTCAGCGTGGTCAAGCAGCGGCTGCGTCTCGCCGCCGTCTCGCCCAAACTGCTCGACGTCTATGCCGAAGACGAGATGACGCTCGACCATCTGATGGCGTTCACGGTCAATCCCGATCATGAGCGCCAGGAACAGGTGTTCGAAGCCATCCAGCGCTCCTATTCGCGCCAGCCCTATGAGATCAAGCGCATGTTGACCGAAGGCGCGGTTCGGGCCTCGGACAAGCGGGCCCAGTTCATCGGCATCGT